>JBNLFC010000030.1:0-14970 GCA_050305335.1 Leptospirales bacterium | reverse complement strand
GGAGTTGGAATCAGGAGGGCACAAAGCACTTGCCATGGGTGCCCAATCCGGCCGGAAAGAAGAGAATGCATGCTTCCAGATGCGATACGTCCCGCCGGAAGCAAAAAGTGAAGTAATCGGATTCAGGTGTTGCCAATGAAACGTATAATATTTTTAGCATTTCTACTCGTAGTCGCCCAGGGATGTACCACCTATAGAATCATAGGTCAAAATGTAGAAAAGAATACAAAGGGTCTAGATGTTGTTGCAATAGATTCCATTGATATTCGGGGTACAGGGAGAACCTTTGTTGGAAAAGAGTCTCTTATTGAAATTTTACAGATTTCAATGAGAAAATATGGATTCAAAATGCTCGATCGCGAGCAATACCTTCTGGAAAAGAAAAATGCCGGTCTTGTCTTTGGTAAAATACTGGAATCAAAGGACATGATAGAGCTCTCAAAGTTCACACAAGCCTCCCATCTTCTGGTTGGCTGGATGCAACGGGAGGTGCTTTCAGATGCACTGGCAGATGAGTATAGAGTGACTATGCATCTAGCCCTCTATGAGTTGAGTACCGGTCGCGTGGTTCGCGAAGCCATTATATATTCTCCTGAAATGGAATCCCTGGGAGCAAGAGAATTGCAAAAAATATCGAATATCTCAGTTTCAGAGTTATTCGACCTACAAAAAGAAGGAGTAGAGAGCAGAGAGTCTCTCTTTATTGATTTGCTATGGAATTATGGAATAAAATGGTAAACAGGATAGGGCAACCGGACAAGGAGAGTTTATTGACCCGGGAAAAATTCCACCTCACAATTGGAGTTATTTCGCTCACCTTTTTTCTCGGTCTTACCGGATTCAACGTCTTCAAAATGCAAAAAACTCTTCCGATAAAAGCAGCCATTGACCCTCGAGAAATGCAGACTGCTGATATCTTGAAAAAGATTTCAATTTTGCAGGCTCGCATCGCTCTATGTGAAAGCGAAATACAGCACAAAATATCACCGAACGCTGGAAATTGTCATGAGCTGGAACGCTTGAAACTGGGTGACTACAGGCAGCGAATTGAAGAGTTGCAGAAAGCCCTTGTTCAATGAGACTCCAGGAACGAATGTCTGTATTGCTGAACAAATCGGCTCCAGCCTGAAAGTCAAAAACAATGATGGCGATGAAATAACCATTTCCGCCGATGGAAGAGAAGCGATTCTCTGGTAACACTGCGAGCATTCAGCGCATTGCATTCGAGCAATTTCTAATCCTGAATATGCTTGCAGAGATGCTACAGCAAGAAGCGCTATCATTCCTGTAACCGATTTGACTTGCGATTGTCGCAAGACCGGAATAAAGTTATGACATTGTGAAACAGAACTCCAGGCAGTTGCTATAGAATCAGGAAAATTTCAGCCTGCAGGAAATCATTTGCCTGAGGAGCAACGACTGCCCCTTCTGGTTGAAAGGTATGCTCAAACGTCTGTTTTCCGCCCTGTTCCGTCGGTTCTCTTTCCTTTTCGGGATTCACCCCGAGGTGAGCGATCTTATTTCGACCAGCTTTCGTCTTACCAACCCTTCCAGAGCGCGCTTCCCTACAGAAAATCTTCCTTTCGCATCCCATGTGATCGCTTCGGGTATGTGGAACTACTGCTTCTTCCAGTTCTATCGCCATTTCGCGGGCCCTTACTGGGTGGAAAGGCAATACAATCCTCAGGACCCCTCTTTTATTCCCAGAGCTTCTTCGCTTTTGAGCGTGAACATGACCCAGCGTACCTGGATGGGCTTTCGGCCTTCCAATGGTAAGATTTTCTCAATGATCGATCCCGCAGGTTCCATCTCTCCAGTGGTAGGAGGATACAGCGTTGAGTTTGGATTGCTGAATAGAGAAGGTGAACTTCGCCTGGCAACCCGGGGCGAGTTGAAAATCCATCAGTACCATCTGGACCGACTACCCATACCTGTGACTGACTATACGGTGGGCAATGTTCAAATCACCGTAATTGCCACGGTCAGTACGGAGTCGCCCGACACATTCATAGCGTCTATTTTTTACCAGGCTCCCCGGGAAGAGGAATATGCCATAGTCATTGGAATAAGGCCGTTTAACGTAGAAGGAGCCTCGCCCATCTATTCTATTATGTACAGTGAAGGAGAATCCTCCACCGGGATTGTAGAGATCAATGAAATCCCACAACTGCTTTTTTTTCAACGCCCCACATCTGTTCATGCATCCTCATTGCAAAAGGGGGATGCTTATTTTACAAAAAAGGAGTCCACTTCTGCGGAGTGCTCTTACGGCGTGGGGACGGCTGCCCTTCACTACTTGATCCAGGGCAAAGGGAGTCTCTGCTTTGCCGCCCACATCTATGATAAAAAAAGCGTGCATATGAACGATCCCTCTTTCCGACGACGCAATCCCATGGCGCGCCTCATCGGGAAGATCGGAAACCGACATGCCTATGACGAGATGTCCCGCTACCGTTTAATATTAAAGGCTGATAGAAAACAAAATCGCATTTTAAAGAAGACTTTGCGGAAAGAGGACCTCTACAAAGCTACCGAGAAGTGGAGGATAACCCCTCCGAGCAATGAAGAGCACGCCCACAATCCCTCTCCCGTTCATGGAGAGATTCTTCAGTCTGCCCACCTCTGGGAACGCAGACTGGCTACCATGGCTAGCTACCAGAGTGCCAGGCCTCTCTGGAACGAGATGGTGCGCATTATGGGGGGGCACCTCCTCTCTTTGCAGTCGGGTAACTCCATCACTCCAGGGATTTACACCTACAATCAGTTCTGGTTTCGTGATGCTGCCTATATGCTCTATGCTCTATTGTTGTGGGGTTTTCAAGATGAGGTACGCAAAGTCATTGTGGGTTACCCGGCTTTTCAAAACTCCCGGGGTTTTTTTAAATCCCATGAAGGAGAATGGGACTCCAATGGCCAGGCGATCTGGATCATTATGCAGTACATTCAACTGACAGGCGACACAACCATTCTGGAGGGGCTATATCCCTCCATACAGAAGGGAGTCCGCTGGATTGAAAAAAAAAGAAAGAGCGGCTACAAAAATAAACTTTTACCTGTTGGTTTCAGCGCGGAACATCTGGGTCCTGCAGACTACTACTACTGGGATAATCTCTGGAGCATTGCAGGCATACGAAGTGCAGCGGAACTGGCTTGCATAAGCGATCATCGGGAAGATGCAAAACGGTTTCTACAGAGTGCTCGCTCATATGAAACCGATCTACTGCAACTTACGGAACTCTCTCGTGTCCGGGAAAAACTGGTAACAGGAGGACCCAACCGTCCTGTGGATGCCGGAATGATAGGCACCTTGTGTGCCGTATATCCTTTGAATCTGCAAATTTTTCCGCAAGAGCAAATGAAAAACACAATTGAGACTCTATATAGAGAATTTTTCCAGGAGAATCTCTTTTTTCATCCCATCATTCATTCTGGCTATAACATTTATCTTTCGCTCCATGGTGCTCAATCCCTTTTTCGCCTGGGAGATTTTACCCGGGCACGAGATATCTTAAAAGCTGTCATTAGAGCACGTTCCGCTCTTTTCACCTACCCCGAAGCAATCCATCCACGTAGCGGAGGAGGAGCCATGGGAGATGGCTTCCATGGATGGGCCTTTGCCGAATTGCTCTCTATGTTTCGCACACTGCTGGTACATGAGGAGGACGAGGTGCTACATCTGTTTCCAGGAATGAAAAAAAAGGAGTTGCTGGATGGCGATCTTCGGTTCGGTCCATTCCCCCTCACTGGCGGTTCAATTGGAATTCGGGGTCGTCTAACGAAAGGTTCGGGGAGTTTACAGATAGAATATCGCAGGAATTTTCAGGGGCCATTTACTCATCCATGCAAAGAGTTGTTGATCCATCTTCCTCTAAAGGGTAGATTAACAGTGAGAGTTCAAGGCGGTTCAGCGGAATGGAAAGATCAACGTATCAAAATCCGTGAACCGGAAGAAAATATCTTTCTGCAATACTCATTAGAAAGTTAAAAAGGATTGGAGTTCGGGAGGTATCTGATTATGAAACTTACCAGCATCGGCTTTCAACACGAAAGTATAATTCCTTCCCGATTTACCTGCGATGGAGAGAATCTCTCGCCACCCCTGCAATGGGACCAGGCTCCCGAAGGTACGTCCAGCTTTGCGCTGATAGTCCACGATCCGGATGCACCGAGAAAGGGGGGATGGGTGCACTGGGTTCTCTGGAATTTACCAGGAGACTGCAAAGGAGTGCCCGAAGGAGTTCCAACAACCGCTCACCTCCATGACGGCAGCGTACAGGGCATTACCGATTATAAGGCTCCCGGTTACAGAGGCCCCTGCCCTCCTTCCGGAATCCATCGATATTACTATAAACTTTTCGCACTGGATTGCGTTTTGAAGTTGCCCGACGTAACGAACATGACGCGGCTGGAGCAGGCGATGGATGCAGCATGAAGCCGGATCAAACGCCAGAGCCTGAGACGTAACGAACATGACGCGGCTGGAGCAGGCGATGGAGGGACATATACTGGCCAGAGCCGAATTAATGGGCAAATATTCAAGAAAGCGATGAATTCCCGTCGACTGATTTTTCTTGTTCGGCTTCTGCCTTTTGCATTTGCCCTTCATAATATGGAAGAGTCATGGAGCAAATAAGAATCACACAGATCCTGTGCCACAAGAAGCGAAGATCTCGGAAAGTGGACTGGCTGAGAGACTCAGCATTCCTTTCCCATATGGTAAACGGGTCTTTGAATTACAAAACTATCCGAAAAAAAGAGAAGCTGAGGTAGAGAAAAAAAGAAAAACTCACCGCAAAGCCTTTCAGCATCACGGTGAGTATGAATCAGATTAGAAAAAAAAGCTGATCAAGCCTTATAAAGATCGATCACTTTATTCACATCGAAGTCTTTTGAGCCTTTCGCCTTTGCTCGAATAGACTTGAGATTTTCCACCAGAGTAGGCCTTTCTGTCTGATAAAAAATCCCCTGCATTACACGACCACTGTTCTTAGAATCAATAGCCAGCTTCAATGCAGCAGCAAGATCCGATGAATCATGATCTGACGGGATCTCGTCCACCTTATCTTTATAATACTCGAAAGTATTTACATTATTGAAGCTCGGGCACGGGCTGATCACATTTATGAATGAGAATCCCTTATGCTTCACAGCCTGGGAAATCAGAGCCTCAAGAACTTTCGGCTTGGAACTGAAAGCCTGAGCCACAAATGTCGCTCCATATGTAAGAACAAATGCCAGTGGATTGAGAGGCATATCCGGCCCCCCATATGGAGTGGTCTTGGTAACCATTCCAGTCTGGCTTGTAGGTGAAATTTGTCCTTTGGTTAAACCATAAATTCCATTGTCCATCATCACGTAAGTGAGATCGGCATTCTTCCGGCAAATATGGGGAACATGACCACCGCCAATGGAGAAACCATCACCATCACCGCCAAAAACCAGAACCTCGAGCGATGGATTGGCCAGTTTTACACCCATGGCAACAGGCAGTGCACGCCCATGGGCGGTGTGCATACCATATGCACGAACAAAATAAGGAAAGCGTGAAGAGCAGCCAATTCCAGACACCACTACGGTATTGTCTGGGTCCAGTCCCAGATTTGCGAAGGAGCGATATCCGGCATTCAGCACACCATAGTCACCGCAACCCGGACACCATGTAGGAACAACCTGACTCTTGTAATCTTTCCATGTTAAAGGTTCAACTGTTGCGCCACTCATTAGAGCACCTCCTTGATTTTGTTCAGAATCATATCAGGTGAAAACGGCATACCACCATAGATCGTGTAGCTGATGGGATTCATATTGGTCTCCATGGAGATCAATTTGGCCAGTTGTCCCTGTTTGTTCACTTCGGGAATCAAAATCTTTTTGTATTTCGATCCAAAATCATTGAGAGCTTTTAGCGGCATGGGCCACATAAGCCTCGGATAGATAGCGCCAACCTTCAAGCCCTGGGCACGTGCCAGTCGCACTGCCTCTTTGGCAACACCTATGGTCGATCCCCAGGTTACGATTCCCAGTTCAGCACCATCCTGATGATCCACTTCCGTTGCAGGGAAAAAGTCTTCTATGTCGTTCAGCTTATTGTAACGCTTATCCAGCATAGCCGTATGGTTTTCGCCTGTATATCTGGGTGCGGAACTCTCGGAATGTTCCAGACCTGTTGAGATATACTGGCCTCCCTTATCGCCAGGTACGGACATGGGAGATACTCCGGAAGGCGTAAAGGCATAACGCTGATAACCGCCATTTCCGTTTTGAGCGGATGGATTCCATCTTTCACGATTCACTATGCGTAGCTTTTTGGGATCCGGCCGCACCATGCTGCCTGTGCGAAAACCCAGAGAACCGTCTGTAAGAAGAATCACAGGCACCTGATATTTTTCCGCGACGTTAAACGCTTCTACGGTAAGATAAACGCAATCTTCAATACCTTCGGCACTGATCACAACTTTAGAGGCATCGCCATGGCTGGTGAAAGCTGCCAGAAGCAAGTCAGACTGCTCATGTTTGGTTGGCAAACCAGTGGAGGGCCCCCCCCGCTGTACATCTACAATCACTACAGGAACTTCAGACATTGATGCCATACCAATGAGCTCCTGCATAAGAGAAAGACCCGGGCCGGATGTGGAAGTCATGGACTTTTTCCCAGCAAAAGACGCACCGATCACATTGGCAATGGAAGCAATTTCGTCTTCCGCCTGCACAAGATCATAATCAAATTTTGGCAGGTGCTTTGCAATGAAATATGCTACTTCTGTAGCAGGTGTAATTGGATATGCGCTGAAAAACTGAACTCCTGCCAGAAGAGCTCCCAGTCCCACAGCGTCGTTACCTGAAATAATAATCACATCATCCCTGGCATTGCCCGAAGTCATTCGATAGGGATCTTTTTTTGATAGCTGATTGCGAACATAATCTCGACCCGCATCCAGTGCCTTGAAGTTCACATCAACAACTTCCTTTCCCTTCTTCCCGAACTTATCCTGGATGGTACCACGAATACTATCCATAGAAATTGCAAAAAGCTCGGCCACAGCACCCAGGGCTACCATGTTCTTGGAGCGATAAGTCTGCAAATCCTCTTTGGCAATTTTGCTCATGGGAACCGGATAGCAGAAAACATCGGGGATGTTCTGCTCTTCCTCAATGTCCCCACCGGGGAAATCATAAACCAGGACCGTTCCCGGCTGATATTCTTTACGATTATTTTCTAGAGCCTCTTTATTAAAGGCCACCATAACGTTGAATCCATTCCCTTCTGAGAGAATACTCTCGGTAGAGAATCGAATTTGATACATGGCGTAGCCGCCTTTGATTTCTGCCGGGAATGTTTTGAAAGTCAATACCTCCAATCCCGAGCGGACTGCTGCCTGTGCGACCATATCTCCGGCCGAGATGATACCTTCACCACCCTCGCCACCGAAGCGAATGATCAGATCGTTCTGCGCCGTCTGTTCCATACTCCTCCGCCTATCCTGACACGATTTTTTTTACTGCATGAACACGATCCAGGTCTCAACATGGATCATTGCCCGGCAAAATTTCCAGATAGCCTCCAGAAATCAAGGGACAATTTTCCCTCCATGGAGTTTCTTCACCCTGATTCCTTCCTTACGATCTGGATTTTTGAGGTCATGAGAAAAAACTGGTGATCAACTGCACAATAGAGAGACTCATTTCTGCTGCAGGCTCTCTTTATCATTGAGGTGCCCGCACCATGCGGTGACCTCATGATATTTCTCATATTGAAGTTATTCGAATTCGCTTATGACAAAAGGATCAGAGAAAAACGGTAAGGCTCTGGAAGGCGCCGTGGCCGGACCAGTTCAAAAAATTCTCAGGTATGTTTTACATGGGCAGAGGAGGGTTCGAACCTCCGTAGACTCACGTCGACAGATTTACAGTCTGTTGCCTTTAACCACTCGGCCATCTGCCCTGATTCATTATGGTCCCGGTAGAGCGAGACCATCTGCTGCTTGTAGGAGTCGAACCCACGACCTACTGATTACAAGTCAGTTGCTCTACCAGCTGAGCTAAAGCAGCCTCAGAAATCACGAGTTTTCTGTAAGCGGGCCCGGAGTCAAGTAAGAACTCATCGATTTACACTGGAGTTCGAAGTTCTGCCCGCAAAAACTGTATCCCGCCAGAATATTTCTGAATTGTGGCAGCTACGGATGATCGCAAGAAAATCTACTTGAGTCCCCCTCCCCCGGGCGGACCACTGGCTGAACCATATGCTCTCCGTCAGAGAAAAATCAGATAAAGTCATCCGCACCATTGCCGGCTGGGTACATCGTACTCATCATGACCACCATTTTCGAAGGAACGTATTCGTGACTTCGCTGGTTCTCATAGGAATCAACCTGGCAATACTAACTCAGAAAAACCCACTACGCCTGCTGGTCCCTTCTCTCTCCTATCCCTTCCCCACCTGGGATCGCAGGGACAACGTGCCTATGTTCGGCATAGACCGAGAAAGCGGACAGGTGATCCCCGGTCGGAGAAAGGTCTCCATTCCCGGAGACCCGACCATGTTCATTGAACGAATCGCATTTACTCTCAGTATGCCGCCTATCTTGCAGGAAGGCGAAACAGACTATGACTTTTCTCGCCTGGATACCATGCCCAACCTCGGCCTCGCCATCAAGCACGTATGGATTCACACTCTCGGCTCCGAAAAACATGCCATCATCGATTTGCGCTCATCCAGTCTGGATCAAATCCTGAAAGATTTCTTGAAAGACCGTGACACTTCCCGCACCCGGGATAAAAAGTATTATCTCAGCACCTACTTCCGCGCACTGACCTTTTCCATTCTGCGCGGCGGACCGGATGTATCGGTTGTCCAATTCACTGTAGATGGTGAAACCGTAGATCTTCCCGGTATGGAATTTGCGTTGAGCAAAAGCTACAACCGACATGATTTGCCTTAAGTTCCGTTGACGCATAAGCCGCCCCCTGCGGTTGCATTCTTGCAACTCGGCAACGCAGGGCCAATGATCCACATGAAACCCCGCTCCACCGGATCGCCCATCGTCCGGCAGGGCGCTGTAGCGACTGCCGGAACGCGGGCTATCATCGCCCGCTCGACGGGGTTCGGTGAGCGGGGTAACTGCCGATTTTGTCCCGGCATTGTTTGCAATATTCGCCGCAGGGGTTGGTATGCGCAGACTTTCACTGTTTTAAGGTCAACCATGCAGGAAAGCCTTTAAACCAGCCGGGTATGGCACCCCTGACAGCGACGCAGGAATGCAAAGCGGTTATTGCTCCGGGCAAGGAGGCCCGGCGCAATAACTCAGGGCGTGTCCATACCCGGCGACCGGGATTCTGCTTTTTCAATTATGAACGATATCAGCGATTCCATTCTTTCGGGAGGCATGCTGTTTGAGAAGTAGTGATCGCTTCTCCATACTGGATAGGTATAGGCGCCAGGGGTAATGGCGTCCGCAAGGAGTACATATCCATCGTTGGGGCCATACCTGCATAGATAAAGATAGTTGGATTGCGCCCGGGGTGTGACAAAACGCATCAGAGGGGTTCCGATTACGTTCACCATAACCAGGTTCTCCGGTTTTTTGAAGGGTTGATCCAGCGCGGATCCTTTGCCTGAGCGAAGATCCATCAATCCCTGCCAGTCATATCCGTTCCACAGAAAATAAAGATGCAGCTTCAGCTTGAACCAGACGTCATCATCCAGTGAATGGACCGCGTAAGTGCCTCGCAAAAGGCCACCGATGTTGCACCAGCCCTTTACTTTTTGAAAATACTCTTTCGTTCCGCATTGGTCGATGGCTGTTCTAAAATCCGCCCCACCTTTGCTTGTGGAGGCAATGATGATCTTCCTGTTATTTGTGGATTGCAGATAGTTGCAAATGGTTCTGGCGTTTTCACTGACGCCAGAAGTTGAACCGACAGCAAGCAATTCAGATGGCAGCCCTATGTTCGCAGCAACTTTACGTATGCTCCTTCCATCAGCACCCACTTCAGGGTTTTCTCTGTAGAACATTCCCGGAACCATCACAAGGGTGTAGCCGCTATTTTTGAAATCAGGAGTCTTCTGTTTGAAGCTCGGTTCCTTTCGCTTCAGATACTGCAATAATTCCTGCGTACCCGGATCCTTCAGGGCACGCGTATAAAAAAGCGCAGCGGCCACATCAGGGTCACCCTTCTCTTTCGCCACCTTGCGCAAATTTTCCCGATTGAGGTCCAGAAGAGTCCGATAGTCACTGTAACTTTTTTCTGCAGAATCCAGATAGACCTTTTCATCTTCACAGAGATTCTCTATTCTGTAAGCGTCCAGGTTACACTGAACTCTTCTGAACGATGCGGATGAGTGAAGGGTTTGATCAGTGGTAGCACAGGAGAAAAATAAAAGAGAAAAGGACAGGCACTGCAGTATCGAAATGGACCGCTGGCACGCTGCAAAAAACTTTCTTCCACTGATGAAATGCATTCTTGATGTATTTGTGAGAAGATTTGCCCAGAAGTTGCAACGGACTGGACAAATCTTCCAGAGATCTAGAGGATCAATCTCCGTAAACTACTGTACAATGCTTCGCATACACTGATCCAAGGATCGCCATATTACGCATGTCCATAGACTTCACGTTATTGATACCGCCTTGTGTAGCAGCTGCCTTGATGCCGGCATCACCCATAGCAACCAGGCCCAGAACTGAGAAAGCGCAAGCCTCACCGGTTTTTGCTCCTACACCGTCTTTTTGAGACGTATCTTTGTTAATCAAAGTGGCATTATTGATTACGTCAGTGTACAGGCTGCCGGATAATCCCATACAACCTGTTAGAGTTGCAGTTGTTGCAAGCAACACAGCAATTGCTAAACATTTTTTTACCATAAAATCCCCTCCATAAAAATAGATATTTTTACTTGAGGAAGGTACAGTAATTTCCGAATAAATGCAAGAAAAATTTCAAAGAATTTATACGATATACGCATAATTAAAAATACTGTCAAAAAGAATAGTTTACAGGATACTCCCGGAATATCCGGACAGCTGCTTGATTTTTCATGGATCAAATGGTCCAGCGACTCACTCTTGCTCATACTGGAGAATATTTTAGATGAAAGAGAATATAACTTCATCACCGTCTGACGTTCTATTTAGCTGGAGTGGCGGGAAAGACAGTGCGTTGGCACTGCACGAACTGATACATACAGAAAATCAACGAGTTTCATTTCTGATAACGACCGTCACGGAAGAGTATAGACGCATCAGTATGCACGGAGTACGGGTGGAGCTTCTGGAGGAACAGGCAAACGCATTGGGCCTTCCACTAAAAAAGATTATGATTCAAAGCCGCTCCACCAATGAGGACTACGAAAAAAGGATGGGTGACGTTCTCCGACATGCAAAGAGCCAGGGCATCCGATCTGTCGCCTTCGGCGATATCTTTCTGGAAGACCTTCGTTTGTATCGAGAGAACAACCTGGCCAGAATTCAGATGAACGCACTTTTCCCCCTCTGGAAACGGGACACGAAAAAACTGGCCGCCTCGTTCATTGAACTCGGTTTTAAAGCTATCCTGACATGTGTGGATACTCATGCTCTTGATGCAAGCTTTGCGGGAAGAGAGTATAACGAAGAACTCCTCGCAGACCTCCCCTCTTCTGTGGACCCATGTGGAGAAAATGGAGAGTTCCACAGTTTCGTCTATGGGGGACCCATTTTTCAAAAGGAAATCCGGGTCTCCAGAGGAGAGGTTGTTTTGCGGGACAACAGATTCTGCTTCTGTGACCTGCTCCCCGAACAAGCTCCTGCCAGTGAATGCATTCAGGAGACCAGCTCATAACCCTTCCTCCTTTTGATCCGGCATACCAGGCGGAACCGAAGCAAAAAGATCTTCCCCCAGCCAGAGAAGCCTGCCTTCCTGACGCTTTTTCCAGAACTCACGTCTGAGTTCGGAATCTCTTTCTGCAAGCACTGTTCTCTCAGAATATAGGTTCTTTTCCAGACGTGGAATTACCAGCGGTGACGCCCCCTCTTCCAGCATTTCTATAGCCCCGGTGTTTGCATCCCCCTTTCGCAAGAGAGGATGGTCAAAGAAAAAAAGACTCCTCCCTTCCTCCAGAGCAAAACGGGCTGTAATCAGAGCACCGCTTTTTCGCGGTGCCTGCACTACATACAGTGTTGAGGAAAGCCCTGCAATGATCCGATTACGCCTTACAAAGTGATAATCGCGGCCTGTCGAGAAAGGGGGGAATTCAGAAAGAAGCGTAAAGGGCACCCCTCTGGAGTTAGCACGATCCATAAGATCCAGATTGGAGCGAGGCGACGGGCGAGCAATGCCAGACCCCATTACTGCAAACCCTCGCAGACCACGCTCTATGGCAGCACAGTGGGCCAACCGGTCAATCCCCCGGGCAAATCCGGATACAATGGTCAGCTCTGCCATTTTTTTTGAATGGATCAGGTGAAGCACTGCAGCAATAGAGACGGGCGCAGGTTTTCTGGTTCCTACAACACTCACGCATGGACTGGTAAAATCGGGGGGATCACCACTCCAGAAAAGGACCGGAGGTGGATCAAAAATATGGCGTAGTTGGTCCGGGTAACGCTCATCCCAGAATGTGACAAAGGGAAATTTCTGCTCTTTGCTTGTCCGGTATAGCTGGCACTCCTGCAGTACCCTTTTTATAGTTGCCCGGGAAAAATGACGTACCAGAAACTCATTCAGTTCATCGCTGCAGGAAGGATACAGGATCGTGCCAGCTCGCCTGCTCCAACCGCCGGCAGAGTAAAAACTCTGCCGATAAGGCAACAAAGAGAGGATGACTGCATCCAGATAATCAAAATTCATAGACCACCTCACGGAAAACTCTTTCCCCTCTGGGGTCTTCCGGGATGGTTGAACTACGCAAAAAAAACTAAAAGCGGGTAAAAAAAAGCCTGAAAGAACTTTTTATCACCCTTTCAAAGGCGATATTCCGCCCCTTCCATGGCAAGCTGTATCTTCGTTCGTTTCTTGCCGTAGGTCTTGTCAGCGTATGCAACAGCGTTTTCAAAAATATCTAAGGTTCGCCGGTCATTGTGGGTAGGCTCATGATGGGTCAGTAGAAGTCGCTTGATTTTCCAGTTAATAGCGCAGTCCACAGCAATCAGCATGGCAGTATGGCCCCAGCCCACTTTCTGTTCCGCCTCGAGAATGGAATATTGAGCATCCAGTACCGCCATATCAGCACCATGGTAGAACCAATCATAGCGTTTGACCATCATCAAAAGTTCGGGACCGAAAAACTCCGTATCAGTCGAAAAAACGAATACTTTCTTCCCATCCGTTATCCGGTATGCAATAGAACCACCAGGGTGAATGAGAGCTGCTGTGGAAACTTCCAGATCATTGATTTTGAAAACATCTCCGGGTTGAAAGGTCAAAAACTCCCGCGGTGCAGCCATCTGATCCAGACGCACAGGAAAGTATTCAAAGCGTTGCTGCATGGCCAGACGGGTCTCCAGATCCGGCAGAGCAGAGTGAAAATAGAGTCGAAAATATGGAATGAAGGCGGGTGTGAAAAAAGGAAAACCCTGGATGTGATCCCAGTGGGTATGGGTCATCAAAATGTGAAGGTCGCCACCCTTCTTCATTTCTTCAGCCAGTTTTATACCCAGCTTCCGACTCCCCGTACCTAGATCAATGATCAGTCGCGTTCCCTTACTCTGGACCTCCACACAAGTAGTCTCACCGCCCACGACATGGGAGGTGTGTATGGGAAGTCGGTTGAGAACTTCTTCACTGGAAAAATTGGGATTTGCCTGCCACTCACTTCTGGCAAATGCCAGGGCCTCCTGCAATTTCATGCGCAACCCATCGTTGTCAATAGGAGCAGGGATAGAACCTCTTACCCCCCAGAACTTTATCCGCACCCTTTAAACTCCCCCCCCGGATACAATGATGCATCTCAAATATTATTGTCGTGCTACGGGGTCCCTGGAATAAACCGGGCTACGGAAAATAGCCTGTGAAAAAAAGGTGTGAAGGCCTCCGGAGCAACAGATTTTAGACGGATGGACTTTTCCTGTGTCCGGGACGATTCTACAGGATCAGGTATTTACAATGAACTGGCAACAAAAAAGGGAGGAGATTTCACGCAAACAGCGCAGCATACACAAAGATCCTCGCATATTGCTTCCCGATGCATCCATGAAAATTTCTGAGGATCAGCTTTTTGGACATTTGAGGGGTCAGCACATTCTGGAGCTGGGTTCTGGCTTTGGGGAATTCTGTGAAGGATGGCTGCGTATTCATCCCGATGATTTATATGTAGCCATGGAGGTAAAAGGGGATCGTATTAAAAAGATGTTGAGGAAGCTGGACAGAATAGGAAACGCGCACATACGCGTTGTCTCTGTGAATTTCAACTGGTTTCTGGAGGAGTTGTTCCCTCTTCACTGTTTCGATGTGATCGTTGTGAACTTTCCCGACCCATGGCCCAAACGAAGACACTGGAAGCATCGCCTGGTGCAAAAAGATTTTCCGGAAAGAATGGCAACTCTGTTGCGTCCCGGAGGCTGGATCCATCTGGCCACGGATTACGGGCCATATGCACGGAGAATCATTTCGCACTTCCGTAAATGCAATCAATTTGTTTCAAATTTTAATGGAACAGACTTCACAAGGGAGCGGCCCGATGGAATATTATCCACGAAATTTGAATCCATCGCCATTCAGGATGGAAAACTTCCATACTATATGCAATATCGGTGGATGGGGACTTAGATCATGGAACAAATGAAGTTTAAAAAATCCGATCTAAATCAGCTGATCAAGGATTGCGCCGAAATGAGGCGCCTGCTGGAAGAGTGGCCGGCCAGGGCTGTGATGACGGAATTCGAAAAAAAATGGAACCGTCAGAGAATGGAAATTTTAAAGAGGAAGAGCCCCGATTCATTTATGATCGGCTCCTGAAAAAATGAAAGTTCATTCAATCAACCCCCTGTTGCTGGG
>JBNLFC010000029.1:0-15368 GCA_050305335.1 Leptospirales bacterium | reverse complement strand
AGGATTTCCAGCTCTTTTTTGTTGGTAAAGTTGGAAAGGTCAATCTTTTTAAATACCAGGTATCGTTCCGTAGCGATGGCAATGGATGCCATGCTCATCAGAACCAGAAGACCTATCATTCCAAGTTCAACTATCTCTTTCAAATATTCCATATTCTACCTCTCCTAGAATCCCGGGATAGTCCTTATAAAGATAATGATACCATTCGAATTCCCGATATTATGATGACAGCAGCAGCGACGGCACGCACCACCGGGATGACTCCGGCCGACTCCATATGTATTTTTTTTGCAATCATGGAAAGACCTCCTCCGGCAAATAAAATGGGTGAAAGTAAAAGCCCGACTCCATAAGTAAGTCCGTACAGAAAACCAACTGCCACGGAATTGGCCCGGGATGCCAGCGTTAAAAGTGCAAGTAACGCAGGACAGGGAAGGAGGCTTGTGAATAGGCCCGTTAAGAAAAGAAGCGTACTGCGCAGGGATTGTTTCCCGGTTCTGAATGAGAAGTGAGCCTTCTGGATTTTATTGCGGTGACACTGGCCCTTGGGATCTGTGCGAAAATGGAGATAGAGGCCAAGAAGAATCAGAAATCCGCCGGACACAGGAGCTGTGTAAAAGAGCAGTTGAGGAGGAAGGCGGCTGCCACTCCAGGCAACCACTGCTGCCAGTGTAGCATAGAGAATAATCTTACCGCTCATGAATATGAATGATTCCATGATGCCTGTACGAAAACCTCGGCCGTCTGCAAGAATCATGGGTGCCAGCGTTCCAAGACACGAAACAGTGCAGACCGACAGTGAGGCAACTGCCCCCATGAGAAAGAGGCCGAGAAAAAGACCCAGGAGCTCAGACATGGATGCGTTCCTCCGCAGCCAGCAGTGCTTCTCTGGCAATGCGGGCGGCTCCCAGAGCTGTGGTGATCTGGGGAATATCCGGCACATAAAGATCGTGCATTAGCTCGTCTTCAATGGCGGCGATCAGGCCATGGTTCATTGCCGGTCCGCCATCAAAAAAAAGGGCATCTTCGATTCCCACCTGACGGATCAGTCTTGAGATTCGCTTTGCAATGGATCTATGGACGCCGGCTACAATGGTACCCGGGTCGTTGCCAGCGGCCAGAAGTGTGATGATTTCCGACTCTGCAAATACGGTGCAGGTGCTATTGACATTGAGCGATACTCCAGAGTCCTCGCTGTGTAACTGGCCCAGCTCTGCTATGGGCACCTCCATGGTCCGCGCAACCATTTCCAGGAAGCGTCCGGTTCCGGCAGCGCATTTATCGTTCATGGCAAAGTTGCGACAATGGCCCTGCTCATCCAGCGCGATGACCTTCAGGTCCTGGCCTCCGATATTGATGATGGTTCTAATTTTTTTCCCGTCTGCGTTAATGCCGCGCACACCCATAGCATTGGCTGTGATTTCGCTGACTGTCTCATTTGCCGTGTCCAGCAGTCTGCGGCCATATCCCGTTGTAGCCGTGTAAGCTATCTCTTTTTGGTCAATGCCAGTTTCTGCCAGCAGGGAGTTGAGTGTGGCCAGAGTGTTCTCCTGGAAGCGGCTGCCAGTAGGGGCAATTTTATGAGCCACCAGTTTCTCATTTTCATCAATCAATACAATCTTAATAAAGGTAGAGCCGATATCGATTCCGGGAAAGTATTTCACTGTTTTGCCCCCTGTGCATTTTGATTGCGCTTTCGAATTCTCAGAGACTCCAGAAAAGCCTCCATACGGGTGGATAGCTGCCCCATATCCTCCCTGCTGTAGTCGGTTTCGATATAGAGCATACTGATTCCCACTTCGGATAATGTATGGCCCAGCATTCGGTGTTCCATTTCATAGAGCTGGCATCCGGAAAAGGCCTGGTAGACGACTCCATCCACCCGGAAGGATTTCACCAGCTCCAGTATGCGATCGCGACGTTCCTGGTTGGGAACGAAGCAAGGGCAGGTGCAGGGTTTCAGGTAACGATCTGCAATGGCAGGCAGCATGTCATAGAGCCGTCCTTCGTCGAAGGAAACTTGATCATAGAGCAGGCGCGTGGATGAGCAAACCTCATCGGCCACGATAATTGCACCATGCTCCTCCGCCAGGAGTGGGACTTTCATGTTGGGAAACAGCGGTGGCGCTCCAGTGAAAAGGAGCCGCGGCGCATCCTCACTGGCTACGAACTCTTTTGCCACGATTTTTGTCTCCAGCTCATTATTGAGTTCGCGAAGAGATTGCGTCCACTCCTGGATCCCCTCCGAAGAGTAAGCGGCAGTGATCATAAAGACATCTTTGCCATGTATTACCGGAGGCACAGATGCACGCAGGTTGTGCAGCCTTCGAAACTCCTGACGGGCGCTATTTACGGTGGAAAGTGCGTTTTTAAGTTTTCTGGCCGAAAGCCGGTTGCCGGTAACGTTCTCAAGTTTTGCAGTCAATTCGCCAATGGAGTCGTACCAGAAGGAACGGGCATGGTCTGTATCCCGACGTGAAGGGAGATCAAGAATATGGGTGGCATATCCGGAGTCTGCGATCATTTCCGCGGATTTCTTTTTTTGATCGCATGTGGCCGGAACAACTACCAGATCCAGCTCATCTTGCATTTCTTCCGCATGCAATAGGCCGTGGGTGGAACGGACCAGAGAACAGGACCTGGCTGGCATGTATTCGGAGCCAACCTGGTCATATGCATGGGACCCGGAGCAGAGGCGAACTCCCCTGGCACCGAGGGCGATCAGGAGCTCGTCGGGAACCTGGATGCATGTTGTTCCGATGGTCACTTCCTTCTCTTTTTTTGCCGGGATAGAACTATCTTCGCTGCTATAGCGCTCCTCCAGGAATTGGTAGAAGTAGTGCATAGCAGAAGGTACTTTCGCAAAGTTGTTCTTTACGGTGTGAAGTATGTCGCGCGCTTCTTCAGCAAGTTTGCGTCGCGCTCCTTTTTTGATTCTCTCTTTTCTTTCACTTTTCATGTCTCACCTTCGTCTCCATTCGTTTGAAGAATCCCTCCTGCGTGGATTCGTATACAGTCCATCGCAGGAACTTCGCTTTGAGTGTCTGATCTTCCGGACACGCGGCAACGCATTTGAAACAGAGCATGCAGTCGTCTTTTACCATATTTGTGTTTTCTACATCATCCGCTATGTCATGGATTCCCATGTCGCATGCCCTGTAACAATCTCCGCATTTGGTACACTTTGTTCCATCTTTGACCAATCGCAACAGCCCCAGTTTTGAGAAGATGTACTGAAAGGCACTCATGGGACAGAAGAGGCAAAAAAAACGCTTATGAAAGAAGGACCCGACAAAGAAAAGACCGGTCACTACCATGCCCAGAGAGGAGAAGACCATCTTCGTCTTTGAACTGAAGTCAATGGCAAGCTGGCTTGCATCACCGGTAAAAAGTGGCAACACCGTTCTGCCAGGGCAGATCATGCAAAAAGGTGTGGCCCAATCATGGGAAAGTTTGGGAGTCCCGGGAATTGAGTTGGCAATTCCAATGGGAATCAGGATCATCAGTGCCAGAAGCAAATACTTAATTTTTTTTAGCCGGTTAAAACTATCGCGAGTGTATTCGCCATAAGGAATTCCCAGAAATACACGCAACTTTGTAAGCCAGTCCTGGATAGTTCCAATGGGACATACGAATCCGCACCAGCCCTTGCTCAGAAAGATGAACCAGGCCAGAAAACCAATCGTGGCAGTCAGAATACCCAGGCCACGAAAGGATATGAATTGGTCGAAAGGTAATACCAGACGATGTTGTAACCCCATGAGGTAACAGCTACCTGCGCTCTTATTGGCATAGGGACATGTGAAAGTTGGAATATCCATGCCGATGTTTATGGCAAGATATCCGCCATAAATCAGAATGGCGAACGCAAGAATCTGCACCCAGAATCTAAAGCGGCTGATATTGCTGTTGTTTACAAACCGTTGAATTTTATTCATTGAAATGCAACCTCCGCAGAGGTTTCTTGCGTCTTTCGCGATAGATGAGCACAGCAGCCAGACTGAAGGCTATGGTTATAAAGCCGATTGCCAGGCCCCAGGCGAGCGAGGTGTAGTCTGCCTGTGCGGGCCTGTAACGCCAGGGCAATGAAGTGGTCAGTAGCTCCCGCCTGTATGGGTGAGCGTTCAGGGCACCGCTCCTGTTCACCTCCAGTCGGGCTACGAAGAGAAGTGAATCCAGGTGAGTTCGATGGAAATTCTCCCAACCCCGGGGATAGTAGTCACGGATCAATTGAAAGCTTACCTTTCCCTCCCCATCGGTTACCATCTCTTTTTGCCAGCCTCGATGGGTCATTACTGTGAGATGTGCGTTAGCCGCTGGCTTTCCGTAGCTGAGCACTTGCAGTGTTAGATTCATGCCCGTCTCGGTTTTGACATGAAAGTTACCGTCCCAGAGCGCTTCGGGAACGATCTCCAGTGGGACCTTTTCCATGCCACGGGGTGTCAGGCGTTCCTGATTGTACTTGAAGGGATGCCCCCATGCGCAGTTATGATGAATCACAATCCACTTGGCAGTTCGTACATACAATGTGTCTCCCAGGACAGCACGGTCAAAGACGTAGACACTGTTGGGTCCGTGCATGGATTCGCTTTTCCATGGAGAATCGAATTGTACAAATGATCCTCCATCTTTTTTGGCAATCTCCAGTTCGCCTGAGCTTCCGTCTGGATGAAGAATGAGCCCGCGAGCAGTTGCGGCGAGCGAGGCGTTGAGCCAGTATGTACGCTTTGGTAACGGTCCATGTTCCGACTCAAATTTTTTATCGGACTTTTTTCCGGGTTGAGCCAGAGAGAGCTGCAATAACTCCGGATATTGCGCCGGGTTTGCCGGAAGCGCGGATGAAATGAACAACCATACAATCAGGTTCAGGAATATCACCGTAGCTCTGAGCGCAGGGCGCCCGGGAAAAGGCGCCTTGCGTAACTCAGGTGGAAAGAGCGTATTGAACATCTTTAACTTTCTCCTGCATTGAGATGCTGCAATCATCCAGCAGCGCTATCAGAACCTTGCTGACAACGCTACAGAGATGTTACGGGGCGGGGCAACGCTGTAATATTTGCCTCTGGAAGGATCTTTTTGTACCTCCACTGCATACCGCCTGTTGAACAAATTATGCACATTGATTGTAAAATCCAGTTTGTCGCTAATGTTGTAGCCCAGCATCAATGAAGTCACGTTTTTGATGCCCTGATATTTTTCTGAGTTGGCCGTATCGACGTAAAACGAGCTCCAGGTTTCAACCTGAATTCTTGTTTTAAACCCCGACTTGCCTTTATATTGAATGAATGCCGCATATTGGTGAGCCGGGATATAAGGAAGAGTTTTGCCACCACGATCATTTTCTACCGGCCTGTATGTTTTGGGATCTGTACCAACCTCCATGAAATACTTGTACCGGTATTTTGTGCGTGTGTAGCTACCACCGATGCTGAGCACATCGGCAAAGATGTATGCCGCTTCTATTTCGTAACCGTCTTTGTGGGTCCTGCCAGCATTGGAATACTCGGTTTTGCCATAGATGTTCAATTTGGGAACAACCTCGTTCCCAACAACACCCTTGTAGGCATTGATATCAAATGTCCAGTTCGTACCGCGGCCTTTTATCCCTGCCTCATAGTTTGTGTATTTAACCAGTTTGAGGTCGGGGTTTGAGGAAATTTCACCACTTGTGGGAGTCTGTATGCCACGGGCAACATTGGCGTAGACACTCAGTGGTTTAAAAACTCTATAGGAAATGCCAATGCGCGGTGATGCTGCTTCGTATATTTTTCGGATATTGTATTTTCCATAGAGAACCGGCTGTCCGCAATCAATCATCGCGTCAGTACAGGTTGTGTAGTTGCCTTTAGACCAATCATAGAAGGAATCAACATCCCCTTTCAGTTTGAATTTGATCTCATCGTAGCGGACACCAAGATCCACAATCAGTTTGTCTGTGGGGTTCAAAGATTCCTGGATATAAGCACCAAGAAGACGTGTGCTATCCGATGAAGTAGCGGAAAGATTGCCTTCAGCGTCCGAAGTGATCGCTGTGATCCTGGGGGAATAGCGTGAAGTCGATAAAAGATAATCACGATATTCATAACGTTTTCCTTCCTGGCGGTCCATTCGTCCCATCCCACCGACGGTTAAAAGTCCGTAGGGATGCTTCCAGTCGATCTGAAGATCTCCGCCGTATACAGTGCTTTTGCTGTCACTGATGGAACCTGTAACGGGGTGGTTGTGGGTCCAGCGATTACCGTAAACCAGGGGTTTGATGGTGAAGTTTCCAATTTTTTTTGTTAGTTTGGAGCTGGCAAATCCGCTGGTGGAGTAGCGTCCTGAATATTTCCATGGTTGCTCCCTGGTATAGGGATTGATTTCAGTTTGCATGATTCCATCCAGGATACGCAAAAGGGCTTTACGCTGATCATTGATTTTCAAATTGCCGGTGCGTTCGTAGTCCGCAAAGAGAACTTCGTCGACGGTGCCAGGAAGCTGCAGGTCGGATTTGTTATAAGAAAAATAGTTTTCCCAGGTTGTTCCGTCGTCAAAAACGAAGGTGGGCTGGAATGCGGCGTTGTAGGCTGAGTATTTGTTGCGCTCTCTCCAGGTGTTATCGGAAGCAATATAGGATCCGCTTACCGAATACATGAAGAAATTGTTGACATTGTTTGCGTAAGAGAAAGCCGAATTTTTTTCGCCGAAGTTGCCGGCTCCAATTTTTACAAAACCCCCCTGTTGCGTTAAGGGACTTTTAGTAATGATGTTGATGACTCCTCCAGCAGCATTGGCTCCCCAGAGAGTCGAGTTGGGTCCCTTCACAACTTCAATACGCTCAATTTGCTGAGGATCGATCATATCCAGTTTGCTGAACCCGTCAGGATCGGTAATGGGGACACCGTTTAAAAGAATCATGATTTCGCGTATGCCGTAGCGAGCCTTAACACCCGCGCCTCTGATGATCAATCGAGAATCGTAACCACCATTTTTGCTTTCTACCTGCACACCCGGAGTCCCCGATAGGGCATCCTTGATGTTGTGCATTTTTGCATCCTCAATCTTCTCTTTCCCCACAACTGACATACTTGCAGGAACATCTTGTGTTTTTCTTTGCACCCTGGTTGCAGTGATGCTGACCTCGTCGAGCTGTTGATCGACTACCTGATCGTCGTCTTTCTCTGTTTTATCTTTGGAATCAGCCGAATCTTTCGATTCTGTTTCGGCGGGATTTACCTGTGGGGAATCCGGCTCGGTTTGAGCCTGGATTCCGGCTGTGAATAAAACGAATAGAATTGTTGATAGAACGCCTGCAAATAAGCCAGGCCTCCCCGTTCTAGATGAAAAATTTCTGCGCATGTTTTATACCCGGAAAATATATATGTAATGTATATTTATCCATAAGCTGAAGACCACCTTGCTGCGATAGAGGCCACATAAGCTGAAGCCACATACGGCAATGCCCTTTTTGTCTTTAGATTCCTATGGAACGTTTCTGTAAAATCACTTCGTCATTGCCCTGGTTTTCATATGCATTCACTGGCAATGTGCGAAATGAGTGTATATCCTGGGGCAGGGTGGATCGAAATGGGAACGCCCTGCCATGGATTCGCTGGAGAAGGTAGCTTCAGGGGTAGGCGAAAAAAAACGCCACCACATCAGCATATGTTCATAGCCTTCGAGTCAGCTGTGGAAAAACACTGATTCAACAAAACGGTTTATGAACGTGAAATTACCTTCCCCTGAAAAAGGTCAGGCTGCTGGTGGTTTGATAGCGATATATTGGTGTCCGCTAGCAAGAATAGGGATGAGATCGATGCTTACTTGCTGTTGAATATAATGGCGATAGGGGAGAGTATAAACTTGAGTGTCTGCATTGCACATAATGTTGGCGGCGATGATGCTTAAATATTTAAGGGGAGCTTTGCGCTTGCACACATTGTTGGCATCGTCAGTTCCATTGCCGAAAAGCCACACCACCGAGTGAGCAGGGACTGTCTGGCCATCAATCACGATGAAAAGTTTATTTTTATCCAGCGGGCGGGCAGGGCCGTTCAATATAGCCTTCTCTTCTTCTACAGAGAGGGAGAGTTCATCACAGTGGCAGGCCCAATGGTCATTGTACAGTGAGAAAGGTCCTCTACCCCCTCCTATAAGGAGGGTGTTGTAGAGCGTCAAGGTTACCATGAAAGCCCAGATAAGTGTCGTAACTTTTGATGACATGACCAACCGTCAATACCCCGTGGGGGTAAAAATGTCCTTTGCATTCGACCGGACATTGGCATCCTCCAGAAATTCTAATTTCTGTCAAGGAATAATCTGTCCTTTTGAACTGTACTGACGGCCTCTGTCAGGTTCAGGATCGGGATTGATTCGAATAACGTATTTTTATCGCGGAGGTTCAAGAGTAGAAGACTTCTTTCAGCGAGCAGCTGATCTGATGCCGTCACCGGAGAGTGGTATGTGTGGACAACAGGCGGCCAGCGTTTCACATTGGTCGTTGGTGGTATGATAATAAACATATTGCTCCACCGGAAGTTTTTCACCTTATAATCTGATATTTGAGAGAATTTTTCTTATGGAAGACGAAGACGGAGAGGTCAGAGACCAAAAAATCAAAGCCCTGCTGGACAGCGAAATTGAGAAGGCTGATGAATTCATTTCAGGCGTGCGACTTCATACTGAAGACTATCTTCTCTCCCTGGGCTACACGCCCGATCAGTTGCAAAAAGACTTCGCTTTTAATGTGAAGGTAGGAAATGAGCTATACAGGTCCTCCGTTGACTTTGTTATTCGCATTTTTAATGAAAGCGCTATGGTTGTGAAATGTGCTGCCGGTTCTCTGGATTCCAGGGAGCGTCATATACTGGCTGCCGCGCGGATTATGGAGCCTCTTCCCATCCCCTTTGCCTTGCTTATGGACCCTATGAATGCCATTTTGTATAATGTAATCACCGGCGAAATCATCGGTGAAAGTGCTATGCAGATCCCTTCTCCTCAAGATCTTGCAAAAATGCTGGAAGAAGTTAACATAGAACCGCTTTCGGAGAAGCGGAAGGAGGGCGAGAGCAGGATTTTCATAGCTTTCGATATCATTAAGTGCCGTATAGCTCAGGGTGGCCAGGGAGGAGTCTCTCTGGAGTGAGAGATGTGCTATGATCTGAGAATGCCGTCGCTTTTTCCCTGAGCTGAAGAGAGCACTGATATTCGTTTCCTGAATCTCTTAATGTTTCCCGGCGATTCCTTTGTTCGGGAGATAATGCCTGCCATATTTGCGATCAATTTCAAATGCATCAAAAAAGATGAAAAAATCAATGACACCGAAAAGCGCATCCAGCGCGGGTTCGCCTGCAATTCTTGCGCCTGCGCGCAGGTAGCCTTTGATCAGTGGTGGTACTTGCAGAGATGATCTTCTAGACTCCCGGTCAACGTATTGAGGGTCAAATCCGACAACGCGGTGAGTTTCCAGCGGCCTTACCCGCAGCTCGGGAGGAGTGAGAGCATTTTTATTTCGAAAGTAAGCGTAAACAGCATTAGCTACGCAACTATCGGTTGAATGGATGGATCCGCATCCTACCAGATAACGAACATTAAATTGTTTTATGTACCACGCCAATCCACCCCATAGCATGGCCAGCACAGAACCGTCTCGATAGTCGGGATCTACACAGCTTCTCCCCAGTTCAGCCAGTTCAGAATCCAGGGTGCAAATGGTCGAGAGGTCGAATTCGGTCTCGGAATAAAAACCAATATTGCGTTTTGCCACTTCTCCTCTTAGCAAGCGATAAGTTCCGACGATTCTGTTGTCGTTGTTTTTATCTATTACGATGAGATGGTCGCAGAACTGATCGTAATCATCCCTATCCTTTTGATTTTCACGGGATTGAGGAAGCCCCTCTCCCATTTCTTCATTGAAGACACGGAACCGCAAAGAGAGAACTTGCTCTATTTCCAGCTGATTTTCCGCCAGGCGTACTTCCAGCTTTTTTTCTTTCTTTTGATGAACTATATTCATGGTATTTGTAATCATAAGTAGATTTTATCTTTATGAGAAAGAAGAAACTACTTATTTATGTCATACCTGTTACATCCGCGATAGGTTTTTGATTAAAAGCATAATTTTGCGCGCAATGTAGCCAGCGAAAAGTGAAATTTACGCGTAATTTCCCTTGTTCCGGTAGTATAGCAGAACTTCTCTCCTGTGGCAATCACTTTGGAGGTCCGAATCGGGAGCCCATTGGGTCATTTCGCCTGCCGCTATTCCGGTGATCGCCTGGACTCGTTTTTTTCCCCATTTCCCCGGAAAGCTTTCGGTTTTATCCCCTCGCCCTGGTTATAATTCCATAACCGTTTTCACAGGGTTTCGTGTAGCGTCCGGGCGACCATTGTCTGGTTTTATCGCAAGGCATCAATGCGGAACCTCTCGATTCATGAACATGAAAGGACTGAATCCTGAAACACTTTGGGCATGCATACTACTCTGCTCTTTGCTCAATCAAGTTGGCCTGCAGGGAAATAGACCGCAAGGATTAGGTCAAAGGGTTTACGATAAATGATCTCTTCTGGTTAGTTGGTTCAATCCTGAGGTGTTTCCCGAAAAACAGGGGCGTAGTGAAATTCCGGCAGGCTATTTTTTTAAGGAAAAACCGTTGCAAGAGAAGCAATGTCCCCAGAGATGATCAATTGTGTGTCCCATGTTAATCAACGGTGGGCGGGTTTGATCGGTTTAATGCAATGTCAGAGAGTGTAATCATATCATCAGAATCATCAGAATCATCAGAATCAACAGAATCAACAGAATCAACAGGAGAATCCGTCCGGGGACATCGGATCACAAGGGCGAATTACTACGGGTTTTTGCAAAATCTTGATTTTCCTGTAATGATTCTGGATTCCCGGGACCAGGTTCTTTTCTGTAATCAGAGTGCTTCAGAGATGGTTGGATATCCGGCATCGGAATTGGTCGGAACCAATTTTTTTGAAACAATGCGTTTACCGCCAGAGTCAGCCGCTTTTCTTGATGAAAGTCCGTTAATAGAATGGGAACGAAATGCCGTGAGGACTTTCCATACTACGGGTACAGGAATGCGTGGTATACGATTCCTTGCCTGGAAATCCAGGCCCATTATGACGGTTTCCGGTGAGCGGCTTCGCCAGATTACGGCAATAGATGAAACCTCCTTGAGGCAACTGCTTCGAGAGGAGAAGAGGTTTTTTCTGGCCATGGAGGCTATCAGTGACGGTGTCTTGATCGTTGACATTGAGGGCATTATCGAGCATGCAAATCCGGCCTTTCAACAAATCACAGGTATAGACATCACACAGATCCAGGGGAAAAAGATCGATGAGCTTGGCTTATCCGAGCAGGGAGAGGGACCGTCTGACAGAATTAAAGTCATGGGAAATCATCGGGAACACTGGAGCGGAGAGTGGGTAGGACGAAATGCCAATGGTGAGCTTTATCATTGCGAGGGCAGTATAACATGTGTTCATCTATCCGATGACAGCATCAGTTATCTTGTGATCATCAGGGATGTAACAGCAAAAAAGGAGTCGGAACGCAAAATTGCCGAACTCCTGGGTTACCTGGAGAGTCTTGTTGAACATGCTCCCGTTGGTGTCTGGATTGTGAATTTCCATCCTCTCCATTCCGATTCACCAGATAGTGAAGAGGATAGAGCTCGATTCTGGCATGAATCGATATCTGCATCTATAACTTCCAGAAGAGTCAATAGCAAACTTGCCGAGATTTTGCAGCGAAGTCGGGAAGATCTGATGGGCCGTTCTATTTTTGATCCTGACCTGCTGGAGGAAAAACAGGCCCTCAATCTGGTTCGTGAGATTCGTTCTCTGCGCGATGGGGAGCCTGTTTCATTTGAGGCTGCATTGATTCGCAATGATGGGAAGCAGATCCCGGTTTTAATGGAGGCCGTTCCCGTGATCCGGGACGAAGATACCGGGAAGTCGCTGGAAGCTATGCTTATGGTCATGGATGTGTCTGATCGTAAGTGGATTGAGGAGCAGCTTCAGAATTCAGAACTGGAATTGAAGTGGACATTAAAAAAACTTTTCCAGGCAAACCAGTCTCTGGAGGATAACTTCAAGAAACTGGAGACGCTGTCGACCACAGACGAGCTGACACAAATCCCCAATCGTCGAAGATTTCGGGAATTTCTTGCCCATGAATGGCGTCGGGCAGTTCGCAAACAGACCAGCATTTCACTAATACTGCTTGATATCGATTATTTTAAATACTACAATGATACATACGGACACCAGGGAGGAGATCAGTGCTTGAAAAGCGTTGCTCTGGCCATGAATGAGCGAATTAAAAGAACCACCGATATTTTTGCCCGCTATGGTGGCGAGGAGTTTGTGGCTGTTCTGCCAGAAACTCCCATTAAAGGTGCCATGCGCGTAGCCGAGGATCTTCGCCTTACCGTAGAGAAGCTGAAACTGGAAAATGTCAAATCCGATCTTGGCGGGATAGTAACCATGAGCATTGGAGTGGCGCACCTGATACCAGAAAATGCGATGGAAGAGCAATATATTATTGAAATGGCGGATCGAGCACTCTATGAAGCCAAAGCTCGGGGGAGAAACCGGGTATATGCACTGCGATATACGGGAGATCAGGAGTGTCCTGCAATTCTCTGACAGGCAATCGAGCGGATTGAAACCATGGGCATGAAAGGCTTTTTTTCGCACTATTTCATCTCGAAGTGAGCTGAATCAGGCGAACTACGGTTCTGTTGGTAGTAAAAAAAAGGGCCTTCGTGATATCGAAAGCCCATCCAGCGATAGGCGGAGGCGTCCGTTTTTCCCCGGTTCCACATAAATACCAGCGATCCCCACTCCCGGACCTCCATTCGGTGCATCTATGCGCTGGATTAAAGAAGCTGGTGCATACCAGTGGCACTCTTTCCAGCCGTGGAACGTTGCTATACAGAGCGGGTAACGCATAAGCCTTCCTTCGTGGGTCAGCACATCCAGCTTGATCTTTTCGCCGCCACCGCTTCCCTCTACCCAGAGACTGACTTCCCTGATGTACCCTCCAGTGGGATAGGTTTTTTGGGGTCGAAGTGTAAAGCCGAGAGGAGGGGTTGCCTGAACGTCAATGTAGAGATAGCGTTTCCCGGCAAAGGAAGATCGTCTGTCCAGATCCGATACTGTAGCGAGAATGACGGGAACTTCCTCCCGATTGTTACGATAACGAATTTTCCATGGGATTTCCGATTCAAAGTCTTCCAGAATCACCTGCTGATAACGTGGATCTTTCGGCGTTTGCTTCTGCTCTGGCTCACCGGATAACACAGAAACGGAAAAAAAAAGAACCAACAGACACAATGCATGCAAAAAAAGCGGATAAAATCCCTCAAAAGGTGACCAGTTAAATAGCATGGATCTTTTATACATTCTAATACCTGAACGATGTGCACTCTGTCAGCGGGAAATTGTAAGCGACGATCATGGTCTCTGCTCCTCCTGCAAGAATCTTCACTGTGATACAACTTTACTCGGCAGTGAAAACCGTTGTATCCGTTGTTTCACACCATTGATCAATGGACAGTGCCCTTTCTGCAATGGAAGAAATGTATTTCTGGATTCCCACGTATCTCTTTTTCCTCTCAATGCGCCGTGGCATATTGTCCTGAAAAAATGGAAATTCGAAAACCAGCGTTCTATTTACGGTCTTTTTCTTCCATTTCTTCTCTCCGCATGGCGTAAACGGGAGCAAGATTTGCCAGAAAGAATAGTCTACATTGATTCCGGTCGTGCTCTCTATTCCATACGCAATTACCAGCCCTGCAAAGATCTTGCAAGGGGATTTATCAAACTTTTACATCAAGACTCAGTCAGAACGGGCGGGGAAACGGATATTGAAGCTGCACGCAGAGCGGGATTCCAACTGAAACCGGAGGCACTGGTTCGCAAAAAAAGGAAAAAAAAGAAACAGAGTGCGTTGCACCGAACTGATCGCTTTGTACAAATTCATGATTCGCTGGAGTTGGGCGGACGAAATGTACATATTGCAGGTCAACATATTTTGCTTATCGAAGATGTTTTTACCACCGGGGCAACAGCCAATGAAGCCGCACGAATGCTCAAGCTGGCAGGCGCCGGGAAAGTTTCATTAATATCGGTCTTCTTTCGAGAGGTGGATGGGGATCATGCACAACAAATCTCGTTGTCACCTGAGGGGGAAAAAATCCAGCTGACAGCAGGATATAAAAGGCAAGCAGCATAAAAACAGCGACCCGGGGAGGCAGCATGAATGGACATCAATGGAGAGAAGTATTACATGAAAAGGGACTTGTGATTGGAAGCAGAAACCCCGGTAAGTTGCGTGAATTCGATCGCCTTCTCTCTCCTCTTGGAATCAAGCTGCATTCTCTAGACGATGTAGGCTTTCAAGGAGATGTAGAAGAGACTGCAGATACGTTCACAGGCAATGCACTTTTAAAGGCTCAGGCTTATGCGAAGTTTTCGTCACTGCCTGCTCTTGCCGATGATTCCGGGTTGATTGTGGATGCTCTGGGGGGAGAACCTGGAGTCTATAGCGCTCGATATGGAGGCAAAGATCTGGATGATATCGGTCGCTATGAACTGGTACTGAAAAATCTAGATGGGGTGCCGGAAGAAAAGCGTACGGCGCGTTATATGGTATCATTGATTGTGGCTCTACCTTCGGGGGAATATGCAGAGTTCCAGGGGACTGTGGAGGGGCACATTTTGACGGCTCCCGTGGGGGAGGGTGGATTCGGTTACGATCCCATTTTTTTTCACAATGAACTGGGAAAGACCTTCGCGCAGATCACAGGCGCAGAGAAAGATACCCTCTCTCATCGCGGACGCGCCATGCAAAAGTTGGTTGAATTTTTGAATTTGTAATATGATTCTCATTATACCCGGGGAGAAATAGGAAAGCTCGGCTATGCAATAAGGAAGCAGTCCGACTTCTCGAAAACATCGTAAAATCCTGATTCAGGATAGATTTTTCCCCGGTGGGTGGCACGGCGGTGGTCCCTGCCAGCAAAGTTGTCGCGTATTTTGTTAAATTAAAATCAAGCAACCTTTCTCTGTCCGAGAAAAACAGTCTCCGTATGAATCCAATCTTTTGACGGACCGGACCATCGTTCTGGATGCTCTTCCCGGGCTTTACGGAATGTTTCAGTCCTTCTTTGCAGAATCTCCTGATCTTTACCGGTGTGTCTCTCTTCCGGAGTCACATACCCGATTCCAGAGTGGCGATGCTCATGGTTATACCAGTGAACGAAATCAGCAACCCAATTTCTGGCATCTGCCAGTGACTTGAATTGTTTCGGATAACCCGGTCTATATTTTAATGTTTTAAACAGTGATTCTGAGTATGGATTGTCTTCGCTGAC
>JBNLFC010000028.1:0-15426 GCA_050305335.1 Leptospirales bacterium | reverse complement strand
TTTGATCGATGCTGATGCCCAGTCCAATGCCACTTCCTATCTATTGAGTGGGAACCAGTGGGAGCAGAGAATTTATCCCAATTCCAATAATACTCTCTTTGGCGCAATGGATCGTTATTTGAAAGGCGATATGAATGTAGATCCACGTCAATATATCATTACCGGCAAAGAGTATCAAATTTTTCCCAAAAGCAAAATCGATACTTCATCCCTGCATCTATTGCCGGCCCATTTTGATCTGGCCCTCCTGGAGAACCTCCTTGCTTCCGGTGGGAAAGGAGAGGTCCGCCCGGCAGGACAGGCGTCTGCCATTAAGGTAGAAACTTTGTTCAATACTGTTCTGGGGAGCTTGAAAAATGATTATGATTACATCATTATCGATGCACCGCCCAATCTGTATCAGGTTGCCAGAAACGTTCTCTACTATTCCGAGAATTTCATCGTTCCTGTGGTTCCTGATTGGCTGTCTACGACGGGTCTTGTCTGGTTTTTAAAAAATGTTGCGTATAGTATGCCACTCGATGGTCATACGAAGAGTGTTCGAGGCATTGTTCCCATGATCTGGGATGCGAAGTGGAAAATACACAATGAGCACAAAACAAGGATCATTGATGCCATGAAAAGCAAATGGGAGAAGGACGCGGCTTTGAAAGATATCGTAAGTGGATGGAAGATATTCAACGGAATACCCCGGGTGGCTGAGGTAGGAAAGATGATCGATGAGAATCTGCCTCTGGTGGAAAATCTGAAAATCGCTGCCACGCAAGAGCTGCTTGTGATTGCGGATTATATTGAAAGGGGATGGAAAAAATGAATCAAAAAGTGGAAAATCTTTATAATGCAATTGACGCTTTTCGTGAGTCGCCCCTTTCCACGTTGAGTTCAAAGGAGATAGACTTTCTTGTTTCTGTTCTATTGAAGGCGAAAGAACAGGCGGAGAAAAATTCTATCGAGCAGGAGATTTCTCGGTTTATGACCCGAGTCCCCTGGGAGCAAAAGCCTCTGTGGGATCGTATGATCAAATTAAGAAAAATTAAAAAAGGGAACACGGTTGTCGAAAAGCAGTGTTATTTGAGCGAGTTGAAAAACGTAGAAAAGATGTTTCATTCCGAAATAGATAAGTACCAGAAGCTCATCAAATCTCTTTTAACTCTTCCGGAAGAAAAGTCTCTGGAGAAGCTCATCTCTCTCGACAAAGAGGAAAAGGAGCGCCTTGCTCTGGTTGCAAATTTAAGCAGATTCAATTCTTCGGGGAAATCCATCGCGTACAGGATTCCATCTTCTCGCGGTGCACTGAGCGGCTGGCTTTCGGAGTTGAAGTCAAGCAAAGATAAAAACATAGTTACACTTGAGGATCGTTGAGCATGGCGCGAAGTCCTGAACTTACTGATGACCTGGTCTTGCAGTATTTAGGCCAGAATACTGCACCTCTGTCAGCCGACGAGATACTCTCCCGGATCAGGGCAGGGGAGGGGTGGGAAATCTCGCCTAATTTGACTGAGTTAACCGCAATTCTCAAAAGACTCTCCTATTCGGGTAGCTCTCCTGTATCCGTTTCCAGTCAGGGAGATCGAGAGACTTTTTTGTACAAACAAGATGAAGAGAAGGGATATTCCAGGGAGCAGGATCTTTACCAACCCCTTGTGGAATGGTTGGATTCCAGCGAACTGGCTGTGACAGGAAAGATTCTGGCGGTCAACGCGGGTGCTTCCGGAGAAAAAGGGGAGCATAAGTGGCGATACCCCGACGTGGTGGGTCACTCCAGCAGAGCCGATATCCAGAGCGGACTTGCCCATTTTTTTTCGAAATTCAACATAAATTATCATGAGCTTTACAGTTTTGAAGTAAAAAGAGAAATACTAAAAAGTAATGTGAGGCAATATTTTTTTCAATGCCTGGCAAACTCGGCATGGGCTAACAGGCGTTATTTGATTACTACTCACATCAGTGATGAAGCCATGGATGAATTTCGTAAGCTTTCTCGTGTTTATGGCATGGGGCTGATCCGATTGGCCTGTGGTAAGGATGGCGATAGAATCATTCCCATGGCAGATTCTGCATTGCTCATGAATTCACCTTACAATGAGCTGGATATTCAGAGTATATCCGACCTTTACGGTGGATGGAAGTCATTTCGAGAATGGATTGACGCTTTGAAATTATAACAGACGTTGCTGGAGCCGGGTCTTATCATTGCTTTTCATCAAGGAAAGCGTGGAATCCTGATGACTCATCTTTTGCCACCTACAATGAATGTTGCTGGAAAAAAGATGGAATCCCGATTCAGGATCGCTAATATTCTGGTATGAATGCTCAATCTGAATCAATGGAAAACACCAGCATTGCCATTGGCTTGCACCTTTTTTTGTTAAAAATCACATCAGATTCCTCATAACCATTCCGCCGGTTGTACCTCTTTTCATCGCTCCCTCTTTTTACTTCTACATCGAAAGCCTGATAGAGGGGGATCGGACAAAGAGATGGTATGAGTATTATCACTATTTGCCTCCGTGAGTCTGGTATTGTATGGTTTTTTTTCTATGTATAAAGTCGCTGTTTTTATACGAAACTATGAAACAAGCGTTCTGATGGTGAGTATCGGGAAACTGCTGGTCGATTGATATACCTTACGGGAGGATATATAATCGCTGTTGTATTCATCATAGTGCTCGAAATGAATTTCTCCTGTTTTGATTCCCTTTTTATACTGCGACCCAATGTGCAGGCCTCGGCAATTATGGTCTTTGCTCTTTTTTTTGCATACGTCAACCTTCAGTCCAGGTCAATTCCTGTGGTCGTGTCGGCGAATGTTTTGAAGCCCTATGAAAAATCAGCATTACCGAGAATACTCGGTGCTCAGGTTGGCGCTTGACGTAGGATTTAACTCCAAAGCTTCCTTCAATCGCATCTTTAAGCAGCTTACCGGAAAGACCCCTTCCCATTTTCGTGAATCCCTGGAGCAGGAATAATACCCGTTGAATTATCTCTCGTTTCTGAAAATTTTTTCGGCGTGCCCGAGGAAGCGCTTCCGGATATTGGTCTAACATCCGAAAGCAAACCCCGTGAACGGACTGTGAAGATTGCATCCTCTCTTTTCGTTAGAGGGGAGCTTGCAATCACTCAGGAAAACCCCGTCCACGTGACGGAGGGGGGAAACCCTGAGCGGGACCACCTCTACCGATTGGCAGATGAGGAAATCCCAGGGCTTCCCCGAATGCGAAATAGACTGCATCTCTTGCATCTCCCCTGCCACGAAGATGGGTTGTTCCACTCCAGTAAAAGGCCCAGTTTTTATTACCCCCTTCATCTTGAATGGGCGTGCATCTGTATAGCCGGGCTGGTAAGTCCCTGTATAGTCCCCATCGTATCCTGCACCGGCACAGGTCGCTTTATTTCCAGTAGTTGAATTGTAGCAATAAGTCTGATTTGTATCGACCACAGCATATTTTCCTGTGCTTGAGGTAGTGGTGGGGTTATTGGCGGAACTTGCAGCAGTACAGGATGAGTTTAATGTGTAGAGTCCCGCAAGAATGAGCCGTTTCGCTAGATCGTCATTTTTTTCTCTTTGCACTGATAGAGTCCTGACACAAGCACAATGAATAAAACTGTCGGGATTTTTTTTAGAGACGATTTTTTAGAAAGAATCATTTTGAATCTCCAGGGTGGTTTGATGCTCCGAAGATATCACTCTTTCTCTGGTGGAGTCGTCCTACTCCATGGGGTGAGACTGGCGGAAAATCCTGCCTTTCCCTTAATGATCGTAGCGAGGGTTTCTGGTTTCAACAAACCACCTATCAATGACCCTCCTGGTGCGCTATTCAAAGCCGCAGCAGAGTACGAAATCCTCTGGCAGAATAGTAAGACTCCGCTCCGTTGTGATAAACAAATACACGGCCATAGCGGAAATCAGCAAAAATGGCGCCGCCAAGTTTTCTAATGTCAGCCGGCGTCTTTAACCAGCTGGATGTTTTTGTATCGAAATTGCCCAGTTGTTGTAACTTTCGATATTCTTCTTCTGTCAAGAGTTCAACGCCCATGCTGGCGCACATGTCAATAACGTTATTTTCAGGCTTGTTCTCTTTCCTGGATTCCAGAGCGTCGCGATCGTAACAGAGACTTCTTCGGCCTTGAGGAGTTTCGGCTGAACAGTCCATAAAAATGTAATCGCCCGTCTTTTTATCCTTTGCGACTACATCAGGTTCCCCACCGGTTCTTTCCATTTCATGGAGAGCCCGGAGTTTTTCGGGCTCAACTTCTAGCTTTGTCTCTATATTAGACCATTGGAAACCTGTATGACGATTCATGTTTTTTTCAAAACGGGTTTTCAATATTTCAAGGAATACATTGCCTTGTTCACGTGACAGCTCTTTTGCGTTTTTCTTTGTGCGGCCCATGCCTTTATAGTATCGTTATTGAATAGGTGTGTCAAGGGGGGGGTATTGCTTCCGACACAATTCAATCATCCTGCCCCATTCGGGGGTCCTCCAGAGTGCCAGAGAGCTTTTTTATATGTACGGCCTCAAAAAAACAACAATGGAGGATCTTTTATTCTCCGGACAGAAGCCAACTGGATCTGTTTCTTTTTCGCTCTCCCGGATACAGGGAGCAGGGGCAAAAAAAGGGGATGTGCGATTTGCAGCGCATTGATATGGGAATCGCGATGGCTCACTTTGAGCTGGTTGCCCGGTCTTTGAACCTTTCAGGAGGGTGGAAGATCGAGGAAAAGACGGATCTTTCAGAATTGCAAGGGGAATATCTGGTCAGCTGGAAGTTTGAATAAAATACGATGCGAAGGGTGCATCAGATACCCTTCGCTTGTGTTCGCCTTAGAGTTTAAAAAAATCAATTTCAGTTTTCAGTTTTTCGGCATTGTGGGCTATGCCTTCTGTAGAAGCGAACAGTTCTTCACTGGCGGCAGAGGTATTTTGCGCAGCGTTGTTGATGTGGGAAACTGAAGTGACAATTTCATTTACGGCTTTCTTTTGTTCCTTCATGGAAGCCATGATTTCAACCGCTCGTTCCAGAAAATGCTGGGTATCCTCTTTGAGGATTTTGTTGATTTCCATATCTTTATGAGTCAACTTCCCAATTTGATCGACCGTAGCACCAAACAAATTCAGGCCCTCAAAAATCTTTTCTATGTTCTTAATGGCCTCGTTCAGGGCATGGAAAGACTTCTCTATGCTGGTATTCAATGGTCTGGTAAATGCTATCAGTGTTTGCGAGTATTTCATCCAGAGCAGCTGTGATTTCTTCCACTGCTGTGGCAGATGTCTGGTTCTGCTCTGTAAAACTGCTTGCAGTAGCCGCCATTTCTTCTGATGAGGCGCTCAGTTCGGCAAACATGTCCTGTATGAGTGAGAGTATGGACCTGATGCGGAGCAAGAGTCGGTTCATAGAACTGCTCATGGAGCCTGCTTCGTCTGTTGTGGTCATGGGCACAAACTTTGTGCTTAAGTTACCATCTGCTATGTTGTCCAGTGAGGTCTCTATATTCTTGACTGTTTTTCCCAGAGATTGCGCGAGAAAAAAAGCGGTCATGATGCAGGTGCCTACTGTGATAGATACAATTATAGAGAAGTGCAAGGCCTGGTGTTCCAGATGCAGTGTGCCAGCATTGATCAAAATTATAAAGGAAATGAAGATGGTAAGAGGCGGAATCAGTATGGCAATCAGAGCGAAAAGGATCCTGGGAAAAATCTGAATGGGACGGTATGAGTCTTTGCTGATGACTATTCGTACCAGACGTTCTTCTTTGAGTATGCGGGAGAGGATGAGCTCTGACTGAAACATAAAAAAAGCAGCGGTGATCGGGAGAAGCATAAGTCCACCGACGATGGCAGCCACAAGTCTCAATTCGGTCATGACACCCAGAAGTGCGTTCACCAGGGTTGCCACCCCGACTCCGACAGGGTAGCGTATGAGCATGGATCTGGCTTCAAAGCGGGGATGCAGAAGCAGCTTGAGTTTGCAATCGCGAAGTGTGGCCTCATCCGTCAGGCGAGATCTGTGGACGCAACCACTATACCACATCCATCCTGATTAGACAACGATCATATCTGGTTTTGCAATGGCCATTGCATTGTAGAGCAACATGAAATCGAGGCCGCTGAATACGCTTCCCAGGGCCAGCCTGGTGCCATCCAGTTTGTCTTGTTCCTCTCTGGTGGCGATGAAGCGCAGAGGTGCGCGCCAACCTTCCGGGGCAGCCGCTGCGGGCGAGTTTCCCTGGAATTCGGTAAGCGACATGAACATAGGCCTGATTTTATCATAGAGCTCATCGATATGAGTCGAATCTTCATGAAGAATGGACCAGAGTAGAGGATAGATGTGCCAGTTGTTGCCGTTCAGCTCCGCCAGATCCAGTACTACCCTGTAAGTTCTGGAATCCCAGTTGGTGCCGTTAACAGATAGAGCCAGTATCATTGCCAGGGCGTCTCGAACCTGATCCTGCAAAGAGCCTTTGAGCTTTAATAAGTTCAATAAATCCGTTATGGCATTCCCCAGGATTGCGATGTTCTCCCAGATCTTTTCGGAAAGAGTCCAGATGGGCAGTGAGGGACGCGTTAATTCAATGCCGGTCAGATTCTTAGTTGCATACCATGCTCCATACGCCATTCCCTCCGTATACGCTCCTCTGGAAACATTCTGACTCAACGCGGGATTTTTAATCTCCCAGTTGTGCCTGGCGATCCAACCCATAACGTTGCCTGCAACTTTTTCCGCTGACTTTGTGAAATCTGAATCACCCTGGAATTTTTTCAGAATTGCGATTCCCATCAATAGATGGTAAACTTGATCCTGGCTCTCCTCTTTCATAAGTTGCGCTTCTGACGTAACATCGATGAGCGGAGCGAAATCCGATTCCATTTTTTCTACATTGGGGATCTTATTGATGATGGATGCGTTCACGTCATCACGAAGAATAAAGCTATACTCGTTTTCTGTTTGATAATCCAGCATCGGTTCGATTTTATTGGGAAGGAAATACTCTGCGAAAAGCCTATAATCTTGAAGATTGGTAGAAGGAAGCTGCAGGCGTTCCAGTGCATTTACTGCCAGTTTTAATTCATTTTCTGTTTCTGCCAGGGTGATTTGAAATTGTGCACCCGCTTGCGAGTAAGCCGTGCTACGGCGATGTAATTCAAGTTCTGTAGCCAGCACGCCCAGATACCAACCCTGGCGAATGACTGTGTCCGACCATTTTAAAAATTGCTCATTGCTTGCGTATTCGTTAGCAGGCAGGCTTTCTCCCTGATCCGAACCAATACAAAGCATCTGCTCTCGCAAATGTTGTCGACATTTCCAGTATTTCTGCAGGGTTTCGTTTTCCATGGAGGCAGATTATAGACGATGGATATTTTATGGCGATCTTTTTTCTCGGGTGGTGATTTTCTTGTTGATACTTATAGTATGTGGCGCTCTACTTCTTTCTGGAGCACGTGAACCCTTATGAAGATGCAGGCAGGGGTTTTGCCCGTTTATTTGATAGATGCCGGGGCACAAATTGTAGAGTTAAAAAACTCAGGTAAATCAGGAGGTTTTGATGAGAGGAACAGGTTGTCTCTATCTACTGGTGCTTTTTCTTTCATCGAGTGCGGTAATTGCGTATCCGCGCGCTAAGAAACCCGGGCCCGCTTATATTTTTGGAACAAAAGTAAACATCAGAAAATCATCGGCACTGGATAGCACGGTTATTGGTAGCGCCCTGATTGGAGAAGAGATTCAAATCGTAAGAAAGCTGGATAGCAAGCTCGCGATTGAAGGAAGAGAAGATTACTGGTATGAGATTACGTACAGAGGGAAGTCGGGATATATATGGGGCGGATTGATCGCTGACCAGCACTACAATATATCAGATAAAGATATTTTTCTTATTAAGAATTACACCTCTGGCCCGTATAGCCTGGAGCATAGTTCTGGCAGCAGGGAATACGAATTTCGCAGGTCCATCAATAATAGAATGGTGGCCTCTATAAAGGAGCAAGGTTTCGGGAAGGAATATGGCTTTGCCAACTTCTCTACGAAAAAATATAGTTCGTTTAAGGAAGAATTTATTTTGTTAGCTTTTGACTATTCTGCATCGGGGGAAATTGAAGTCAACGGAAAGTATTTTTACTACATAAAAAATAATTCTTTAAAGCAAGTGTTTAATTTTGCAAAATACGGCGGCGAGGGAGGGGAAGGCTTTTCAAGTACAATCACCTTTCCTTCTGACAATGGTGGAATATTCAATTGCATTGTTGTATCCACAGCGTCTGAAAGCATGGGTGAAATCAAAGACACGCATCGCAGTGTTCGTTGCTGGGATATACGGAGTAAGACTTTTGTGGAAAGGGGGCCTTGATTTTGTCGGAGAATTTTTTTCCATGGAAGTTCAATCCATTATTGATTTCGAAAAAAACATCTTGCGGTCAATGAATAGGACAAGTATGGCCACAATCAATAGCAGTATGGTCTGTATCACTTTGCTATCGGGATGTGTTGCAAAGATTTCGTTGGTAATGTTTGCAGCGGTATGAAAAAAAACGGCAATAAAAATATTTCTCTTTGTTTTGAAATAGAGCCAGTTCATTAAAATCACAAATACAAAAAGACTGAATGCAAAATTGAGGGAGTAGAGTGCCCCCTCAGCAACAACATTGCTATGATAATAGCCTTTGATGAATGAGAGGGGTAAATGCCAGAACACCCAGTAAAAAGCGAAAATCAATGAGGTATTGAATAGGTTGAATTTCCTTCTCAAGGTATCGGTTCCGTACGTATGCCAGGCCAACTCTTCCACAATAGGTGCGAAAATCAGGATGAACCATGGCGAAAACAGAGTCGAGGAGAAGGAAGGCTGTCCGGAAATATAAAATTGGCTCAGGCTGTGGCCGAAAAGCAGAGAAAGTAATTGTGCCAGAACCAGTGACAGCGGAATCAGAAGTACTGTAATTACAATATAGATTACATGAAATTCCCCTGCGTTGAATAATCTGCATTTTAAGTCCCTGCTTAAATCACCATCAGTGAAAAAGAAATAGGCCGCAACCAGCACAGGTGCGATCAAACCGATCAGGCCCAGAACTGGCTGCAAGATTTGCACTGTAAAATTCTGTACGGGCAAGTGACTCAGATAAGCCACCGCAAACCAGAGGAGCCATGGTAAAACCAGTGAAAGGCCATAAAAGGTGATTGTTTTATTATACTTTTCCAACATATCTGTCTCCTGAGTTTATGCTATTGATTTGATTTCGTTTTAAGAATCTGTAGTGAGCTGAACTAAAAATTGAAAAGAACCGGGTGGGGCATGGAGAATCGCCTCGATCATGGCAGGGAAGGCCATGGCCCTTCTCATCAACTGCTCTGGTGTCCAGGCATGGATACCTGTGTCGGTTAAAAATTGAATCCCGGAAAGAATAAACTCTGCGCATTCCAGCGGTGTTTCCGTTTGAAATAAGCCCTCTTCCACGCCCTGCTGAATAATTATAGCGTATAGCTCCGACTCTCTGATAAGAGTTTCCGCCAGCAGTCGAATGTGCATGGCCGCATTAGCAGGTGTATGGAGCTGGCCCAGTATCTCCACGTTGTCAGACGCCAGGTTTGCCCCTGCGATCAGGGTCCTGAGGCGTTCCATGGCAGTGCCGGGAATCGTTTCCAGAAGCATTCTTTTTTGTTCTATGTCATCGAGAACAATCTGCTCTACAACCGCCTCCAGCAGCTCCTCTTTGGACTTGAAGTAGTGATAGATTGTACCTTTGGCAATCTGTAGCTGTTTCATCACATCCTCCATGGAGGTGGATGCAAAGCCTCTGCTCTGGAAAAGGGTTCTGGCTGCGCTCACAATCTCCTGTCTGCGGATATGAGGCTTTTTAACGATTCGGACCATGCTTTAATTATTTTTTAATTGACCGACGGTCGGTCAATTAAAAAATCTGGAAATTTGAATTTTTTTGATGGGATTGGTGTGAGGGCGAAGTTTCTTGCAAGGGGATTACCGGAGAGAGTGTATGAGCAGGGCCGAAAGGAGCGGGTAGTGCTCATAGAGTTCGAGAGTGTAGAGAGAGCCATCGCGGCACACGATAGCACCGAGTATCAAAAGGCGCTGGAGGCCCTGGATTATGGAGCCATCCGGGATGTACGCATTGTAGAGGGAGTCTGAAAGACTTTTTGGTGTCACACCTGTATGCTATGATATTCCAATGAGGAGTCAATCTTATGCAAATTACCTGTTCACAAACCTTAGAGGAACGTCTGAATCAAGAAGCGCTGGAAAAAGCAAGGGATAGAATCGGAAGCGATCAACATCTGGAAGAGGGGCTGACTGAGCTTCCCCTCTCCCTTCTTCGCCTGCTGGATATGCCGGCTGATTTACTTTATGGTATTTGTTCTTAAAGAGCAATGTAGAAGGGCAGGGCTGGAAACCGCTGATCGTGCGTAACCAGGAGATAGCTCATGCCTTTACCTGCCAGTCCGGCGATAAAATAGGGACGACTTATACGAACTTCGGATTGGTCTGTAAAAAGAGAAAGGGCCGGACGCCAGAATATAAAAAATGTAATTACATGATATATGGAAGAACATCGTCTTCAAAATGAACGTGAGAAACCTGAAAAAGTGATCATATGAACTATGAGGATGGAGCGAAGGCTATGTTTCAAAGTATAGATCCCAGAAAACTGGATAAGAACATCATCGATTTAATCGATCCGCGGGGGGTGATCCTGCTGGCTGGAGAGGGTGAAAAGGCCAATCCTATGACTGTGAGCTGGGGACACTTTGGTGTCATGTGGAATCGTCCCATTTTCATTGTTCACGTGCGACCTACTCGCTATACTCATTCCCTTATGGAAGAAGGGGAAGATTTTACATTGAATGTTATTGGTGATGATCGGACCGATGTGCTGGAAGTGAGTGGTCGCAAAAGCGGTCGCGATATAAATAAAATTAAAGAGCTCAAGCTGACACTGATCTCTTCCAATCATGTGAAAACACCGGCTCTCGAGGAAGCGAAGTTGATCTTTGAGTGCCGGATCATTTATAAAGATACTATCAAGCCGGAAAAGTTTCTGGATCCTTCCATTGCGAAGCTCTATCCACGCAAAGATTGGCATACATCCTACTGGGGAGAGATTCTGGATGTACGCGAAAGAGCCCCGGGCTGAAAGAAGGCAACTGAATTTCAGTTATTCTATCTGCATCACGTAATCGATCTTCTTTGTGGATTCATCATAAAGCTCAAATACGGCGGTGGCTTTATATCCGCGATCTTCCGCATATTTGGAAAGTGCCGGATAACTCAGCATAGGTCCCAGCATTGCGGAAAGTGAATTGCGCAGAGGAAGGGAAACCACAATGCTTTTCCTTTTATCCAGATGCCCTCTCTTCAGATTATCAGGAAGGTTTGCAACTATGTTTTCTGTTTCAGTTACGTAGCCACAGTCGCTGCGCAGTTCGCTGGCAACGACCTGTCGGGGATCATCATAGTAGATGCCGATGGCCTGCGAGGGAACTTTCATTCCTGCTGCTTTGATTTGAGACTCCACATCCTCAAAGACTCTACCTACTCCGGAATAGTCGCCTTTGTGGCTCCTGTAAATATAGTCATAGGGTCCTTTTTCTTGTTCAGTGACAGTTGGTGGAAAAAGGACGCCCATATAGGCAAGAAAGAGTGTGATAATTACAACCAGGCCACCTACCAGATAGGCGCTCCATCGAAAAACATTCATAATTTAAAGCCTCCAGATAGTTGTGGAGTAATATAGGAGGAAATCTTATCGGAACACATGTTTTTTTCCACTGATTGTGGGCGCTTTCCTTACGGCTTATGTATTAAACCATTCGTAGAAGTCTGGAGAGCATTGGTCTGGAATATCCCGGAGGATCAGGTGGCTTATATTTCTGGTTGTTTGCCTGACTACCCTTCAGGGCATGGCCATGATTCTCATTCTATGGCGAAACAGAAGTGTCATTTTCATCCCCCGGGCTCTTCCGGGGAAATTTCCTGGAGAACCGGAGGATGATCTTGCACTATTTGCTTTTTTCTCTGCGATAGGCGATCAAATCTTCGATTGTGACAACCGGGATCTGATGTTTTTCTCCGAATGCCATTACTTCATCACGATTGGAAATACTTCCATTGGAGTTGGTCAATTCGCAGAGTACAGCTGCGGGATCAAAGCCTGCAAGGGTCGCAAACTCCACGGCAGCTTCAGCTGGTTGGCCTGGTTTTGGGTGATGCAGAGACAAACAATGCCGCTGCACTCTCTGATGAGCATGGCCATCTGGGGAACGGTAATGGTTTGAGCCGGGAAAATTAGATCTCCCTCGTTTTCTCTCTCTTCATTATCCAGCACCAGTATTCCTGATCCTTTTTGCAAGGATTGGATGGCGTTTTCGACTCTTTCCCGGTAGATTTCGGTTAACGCTAATATTGTCTGATTCATGGTTTTCTCCTGATAGTAAGGCCGCTTAACGACGCCCTCTTTTAAACATGAATCAGGGCATGAGTGTACATAGGGGAATGGCAGGAAGGCCGTCCCCTGATTGATCCTCTTTCATCCGGACTGTAACCGTCGGCTCCGGCTTCTCACCGGATCTGCTGACCCTTTTGCAGTGCAAAAGGCGCTCGCGGGCTCGCCCTATGGGCATACCGCCGGTGGGGAATTGCACCCCGCCCTGAGTGAGTCCATAGGATAGGGAGGAAGTGGCCGGGTCAATAAATCTTCCAGATGATCCGTCTTAAGATAATATACACTCGAAAGGCCCGGAGTTCAGGAAGGGAAATTGAGGAGGATTCTATGATTCTATTCGAGGAAAAAAATTTTTTGACCGTGAGTTATGTTGAGGGTAAAAACTATGTATTGTTTGATTGGACTAACTTCGCAATCAGCCTGGACCAAATCAAGATTGCTCATGAAAAAGCACTGGATACGGTAATGGCACACAAAGCCTGCTATATCGCCGATACTTCAAAGGTCAGCAATGTATTACGGCCCGAAGTGATTGATTGGTGGACGAGCGTCTGGGTGCCCAAATTGATCGCCAACAAAGTGCGTGGTATTGTTACGGTTTTACCTTCCAGCGCAGTAGCCAATCTCAGCACCAAAAGCTGGCAGAAAGAGATGCTTGGCGGGATTGTTACGATCAATGTTGGTAGTATGGCCGATGCGGAAGAGGCAATCACAACAATCCCGGATTGACCGGATGCCTGTCAGCATGTTCCATATTTCATGGAACTTTTCTGAAGCGCCGACTGATGGTCGGCTTTTTTTACTCTCCATATGAGAACCCAATATTACACTGCTTCCAGTCTAGATGGCTACATTGCCGATCAAAATAACTCTCTGGATTGGCTGTTTCAATTCGATAGTGATGATGAGGGAACTTATCCTGATTTTATCAGTCAGGTGGGTGCCCTTGCCATGGGTTCCACTACATACGAATGGGTTTTGAAAAACTACATCTACCGGGATCCTGATCAACCAAAGCCATGGCCTTATGAGCAGCCTGCGTGGGTCTTCACATCTCGTGCGCTGACAGCGCTCCCCGGGGCTGACATTCGATTTGTAAAAGGAAGTGTACTACCAATTCATGCAGAAATGGTTCGCGTGGCCAATAGCAAGAATATCTGGATTGTGGGAGGAGGCGATCTGGCCGGTCAGTTTTACGAGCAGGCCCTTCTTGATGAGATCATTGTCACGGTCGCTCCCGTTTTTCTCTGTTCCGGCGCACCACTTTTTACACGACGGATTGCTCAACCTCCTCTTCGGGTTACAGCAGTGACTCCACATGCCAGCGGCCTGACTGAGTTTCGCCTGGAGATTATTGACCGAGAACTGAAGAGTCAGGGTTCTTCGAGTGTATCAGCATTGGGATCTTTTTGTTCAAGGGGGTGGATGTGTTACGTTTGTAGTACCCGTGTGAGTTTTCTGAACCTGGAATCGAGTATTATGGAACATAATGTTATGGGATTCCATTTCTCTTGCCTGATCTTTGGAGGAGTTCCTCCATCATCCAGACGCGTCACTCCGAGGTAGAGCAGCATCAGGTAAACAAAAATGTAACACCGGGAAAAACCAGTAGCATTCGACAACACCGCCAACCGGGCCCAATCATCCTCGTGAGGATAAAAATTCACCCGGACCAGACTCTGGCCCTTCTCCTGATATTTTTTCTTCCATTTTCTGGACTTCAAAAAACTTAGCTTATAATCCCGATGGGGATCATTCAGGAGCTGACGGACAAAGTAGGTAATTCCGATTCTGCCAATTCTTTTGTTCCGAATATAGCGATCATAATACTCCAGTGGTATGAGCAGAGTCGAACGGCCGTAGTACGGCCCCGGGATATAGATTTCGCGTTGTTGTTCTTTCATGTAAGAGTGGGGTCAAAAAAACGCAAGATGATCCGCAAAAAAAAGAATATTGACGTTGATTTAAAAAAAGTGTCTCAGCAGATTCCGGCTATCTATGGGCTGATGCATCCGTTGTTCTGCTGTCAGAGAGCCACCCGGGCTCCGATCATGCCAAGCGTGAGGACGATCAGAAGAATGGCGTACACTTTGTAGAACGTTTTATTACGATAGACGCGTTCTATATTTTTAAGAATATAGAATGGAAGATAAAATGGAACAAAAAGAGCCAGCAGTCCAGAAACTTTGCTGGATTTGAAAATCTGTGCGATGAGAAGCATATTTTCACAAAAGAGAGTAACTGCAGCGACCAGTGCAACATTGAGTAGAGTTGGTCGCCCCTGCTTAATGAAAAAAGAAACGATCACAAGTGCAAAAAAGGCTGAAGCATACACAAGATGCTGGTGTGCGATTGCGGTAGAGTTACGTATTCGCTTTTTCAAAATTTTTGCAATTACAAATCCGCTGAGCCACAGCAGGAAAAAAATGATCCCCAGCTCGATTTGACTGAAGAGAAGCGGGGCTGTAGTAACACCGGCGATAGCGAAGATGGAGCCCGTAATAATGGGCAAAGTTCTGGAAAAGACCCCCTGGCTATAATGGCCTGCCAGAGAGGCGAAAATTGGCATCGTGATCGCATTCAGAAAGATCCACCGTTGAAACTCCATACTAAAAAAAGTAAATGGCAGCCTCTGCTGGATCATTCCTTGTAACTCGGGGCTGTTAAAGGAGTCAGACGATGGCATTCCCATATTCGGAATAGTGGCAGCTGTCAGAGATATGGAAACCAGAGCCGTTGCAATGAAAAGCAGTATGAAAAGGAGTATCTGGCGGTACCCAGCATTGAGTATTTTCAGTAATCCTCCGTAAAACATGATTAAAAGAAGTTGGTACAGCAAGGCTCTGGAACTAAACCTGATGCCTTCGTCAGAAGGGCGAATAGAAGTATAGTAATAGGGGATCCATTGTAGCATATATTTCTGAAGTTCCAGCGGGGACAATGCCGCCAGGAGGTGACAGATTACAATACC
>JBNLFC010000027.1:0-15536 GCA_050305335.1 Leptospirales bacterium | reverse complement strand
ATGAAGCTGAGTTGCTTAGAACGGAGCTTGAAATCAGACAGGGAATGAAGATGCTTACGGAATAGAGAGGTATGCGACAGGGACTGGATCTACATAACCACCTGTATGGTTCGCTGAACGATGACGATTTAAAGTGGTTATTTCATCGCAACAAACCGCGCTGGCATATATTTCAAAAATCCTATCAGAAATGTTATGGTTCCCAGCCGAACCTTCACGGGCTATTTCAATACGGAGCCGGAGAAAGGCGTGCCAGATATTCAACTCTGATACATCGGGGAGATTTTCAAAGATTCCAGACAGCGTTCGATTTTATCATCTCACTCTCCTCCCTCGATCCCGCTGAGCTCTATGAAATCGCCCATCGTGTGATATCCCATCAGCCAGAGGAGTATGTGGAGTATCGCATGCTTTTCCCTCCCTCAGATAAGTCACTTCTGGAGGAGAGAGTTTTTGCTTTGAGCGAGGGCATTGCTCATGCCTCGGCTCGTTACGGTACAAGAGCATCCCTGTCTATCTCCCTTCCGCGGGAAGATGTCAGGAAGAAGGTTCTGGATAGCAAAGATCTCCCCGGAGAGGTCGACGAACTGGATCAAAAGCAATGGGAGTCCGGAACCATCTATGGAACAACTTCGGGTGTCTATTTTTTACTGAAAGCATTGATGAAGCGTGCTCCCGTCGTAAAGAGTACGGTGCAATCCATTGATTTTTGTGCTATCGAAGAAGGACATCCGCCTGCTTTGAAAGCGGGGTTCATTGCAAGAGTACTCAAGGATAACCAGAAGGATCCTGATTCAGCACTGGCGATTCTTTACCATGTGGGAGAGAGTTATACTGACAAAACGGTGGAGAGTGCTGTTCGTTGGGTGGTACAGGCTGCTGATATGGGTGTGCATCGCCTGGGTCATGGTGTAGCCCTCGGGATTTGTCCTGCATATTTTCAGGGAACCACGAGGCTTGAATCGGTTTCCGAATACATCGATCATCTGAATTTTCGCTTGGTACACTTTGCAGCTCTGGCAGAGGCAGGACTTGATGATTTGAGTGAGGCTGAGATCAAGCGGGAGCTGGAGTCGCTTGCATTTCGATCTCCCGATGAAAATCTCTCTTCTTATTACGATTCCGGGAGACTGGATCGTTTGAACGTTCTACAGGATTGGGCCATGGAGCGGATTGCAAAGAGTGGTGTTATTCTTGAGGCGTGCCCGACATCTAACATTCGTATTGCCGGAGTTCCCGATGTGGAGAACCATCCGATTCATCGATTTATGGAGAAAGAGATACGTGTGATCATTGGAAGCGACGACCCCGGTATTCTAAACACTTCTCTTATGCAGGAATATGAACTTTTGTTGAGTGGTGGAATGTCTCAGGCGGCCGTAGAAAAGCTGCAGCTACAGTCCTCCCAATCGTTATCCAGCATTCTCTCAGGCAGAGGAGATCGGTGAGAACTACTCCTCTTGCTCGATATACTTTCCTTTACCCCTGGCGACAATTTTTCCGATTTCATTTTCAATTTCAGCTCGATTTTCAACGACTCGCCGGTTCTTTTTGACGAACCATCCCCGCAGATAAAGCGTTTCTCCAATGGCTGCAGGTTGCAAATATCGGATGGTAAGCTCGCCCGTGGCAGTATCGAAATTCATTGCCTCATTGATACGTGACATGATTTCATCCAGTATAACCGACAGTATGCCGGGGTGAACAACTTCGGTAGTTCCCTGAAATCGGGCAGGGCAGCGATATTCACCATATACCGTTTTGGTGTCTTCATCAAAGGTAAGCTTCAGCTGAAGTCCATCCGGATTATCTGCTCCTGAGCCGAAGCTGAGGTTTCCATTCCGGTTCGACATGGGTAACAAAGATGCAGGTCCCACCTCATATGTCAAGCAGCTTTCAATCTCTTTATCCTCGATTTTATTGAGGATAAAGTATAAATTTGCTCGAATCTTCATCAATTGGCAGGTATTCACTGTTTAAATTTCTTAAGAGAGGTTGGCTTTGGTGGTTTGACGGAAGTAATAATCACTTTTTGATCTTTCAGATGAATGCAATACTAAGATTTCTTATAGAAGAGAACTATGTCCTGGTATTGTTGAGAATGGCCAATGGAGTTTTTTACCGGGCAAAATAACGGTGATTTTGCGTGTAAATTTTCATTCGTCTGGCCATGTAAATGTCGTGTAACGGAAATAGTTTGCAGTGGACGAGTGGTGCTGCTCGTCGAAGCCGGCTTTGCCCCGCAATCGCTGTAGAAACTCCCGTCGATCAGGAATGATTTTCCAGACTGATGGGAGAAAAGTCGCCCGGCGTCCATGCTCCTCGAGAACCAGACCGTGAATATTTTCTTGAAGAAGATCCAGAAGCGCCTCCTCACCTAAGCCCGCTGGCAGCTTTTCCAGAGGCGAAAGGAGCGAGATGGAGATGGAGCAATGGGGTGACTCATCCGCAGATAGAGGTGGGAAACGGGGGTCGCGAAATGCCGCATGAAAAGCGTTATGTGATACATCCAGCGCTAAAGGTCGAATTGGATCCAGTTGACCGATGCATCCGCGCAATTTGCCCTGCAACTTCACTGTAACGAAAGTTGCGCCATTTATATGTAGAGAGGGAGGGAAATGATCAAGGTTGAGATCGATTTCTCGATGAAACTTTATACCATAATTCACCGAATCTCCTGCAATATTCAGAAGCAGGGATTGCTCCTCTCTGGAGAGAGTCATTGCATTACTCCTGAGACTCAGTACGAATTTCAGGCATAAAAATGGAAAGCTCCATACCCAACTACCTGATCTCTGGAGCTCGATGTGTCCCCTGAGTTTCGCATATCAATGCATCTGGCATTCCATTCTCTCTGGAGAGCAAGAATCATCAATGCCCGGATGGCCGTACGACCGCAGGCACCGTCATGCTTTATACCATCCATATCAAGAGTTTCAATAGATCTGGCAGTGGCTTTATCCAGTTTGCGGGCTGTTTCATAGTCGTAATAATGACTCAGATCGGAAGACACAACCGTAAGCGTCCCCGGGTCATCCACAATAGGCGATATAAGACGTGCTACCTGTCCGTGATGGATTTTTCCCGTTAAGAGGGGAATGATTGATATGTTATTAAAGATGCGCTGCAAAAAAGGCAGCTGAGTCTCCAGACTATGTTCACCTGCATGGGCTTCGTCGGAAAAGATGACACCCTCCTGTAGAGAGAGCATTTCTACTGCATCTCGATCCACGGCAAGAGAGCCAAGGGGGGTCTGAAAATAGTGACTGGTAGGCAGGGCAACGCCTTCGAAAGAGAACCTGTGGGAAGGCCCCATAAGCAGAACCCGGTGAATTCCTCCAGGTCGACGTAAAAACGGTGAATATGCGTTTGCAGCAATAGGACCGGAGTATATATATCCGGCATGGGGTGCTATTAGTGCAATGGGAGTTTTATCTAAACCTGTAGTAGAGTGCAGTAGTGTATCTACCAGTTTGGTCAGTTTTTCGCTCTGCTCAGGATAAAACATCCCGGCTACAGCAGCCTTTCTGGTTTCGATGAGACTTCCGGTGGAATTCATGCCAGAATAAACCTCTACTTTTGAATTGGCGAAAAGCTCGACAGCATCAGCCTTCGGTGAGTATAATATAACTATCACCTCTATAGCAGATAAGGGACGGGTGCTGGAATTTTCATATTAAAGTATCTGGATGAAAACATCAACTCTCTTTTTGCGAAAATATTACAATGGATTCCAGGCAGAAATACACTGACTCGAACAAAGCAAATCGCATACGTTGCGAAGTCTGCCCAACAATGTGCCGGCTGAAAGAGGGGCAGGTGGGGAGCTGTCGAGTCAGGGTTGCCGATGGTTCAACAACCAGGCTTATGGCTTATGGCTATCCATCAGCTCTTGCGTTAGATCCCGTAGAAAAAAAGCCACTTTTTCATTTTTTTCCCGGATCTACGATACTTTCTCTTGGTACCAGCGGCTGTAATCTTCACTGCAAGCACTGTCAGAATTGGACATTGAGCCAGGCGAGTTTTTTATCAACCAGACAAAAACCGCTCCTGCCCGATGCGGTAGTAGCCATGGCTCAGACACAGGGTGCGATCAGCGTAGCTTTTACCTACAATGAACCCATCGTTTTTATGGAATACGCTCTGGATATTGCAGAAATTTGCCATGAGAAAGGGATTTTCACTGTGGCGGTCAGTTCAGGTTATGCGACTCCTGAAACGGCTCGAAAGCTTTATTCGCAGATGGATGCCGTTAACATCGATTTAAAGTCCTTTCAGGATGATTTTTACAGAAAAGAGTGTTCTGCCTCTCTTGCTCCTGTGCTGGAAAGCCTTCAATTGATTAGAAATGAGACCAATGCATGGCTGGAAATCACAGTTCTTTTGATTCCAACCCTCAATGATTCGCCACAGGAAATAGAAAGTATGTGCAGGTGGATTGTGAAGTATCTGGGGGTGGATGTTCCGTTACATTTCAGTGCCTTTCATCCCGATTATAAGAGGGATGATCTTCCTGCTACACCGGCTGAGACACTGCTCAGAGCCATGAGCAGTGCAAAAGAGGCTGGCATTCGATTTGTCTATGGCGGAAATCTCTCTCTCCCCGGTGGGGAAGATACTCGATGCTGGAATTGTGGTCAGGTCATGGTGGAGCGCAGGGGGTTTCTGGTGCTTAAAAATTTAATGCAGCATGGGGACCGATGTTCGCATTGCGGGGCTTCCATTGCGGGTCGTTTTTGATGGAAGCTGTTGCCAGATGGGGATTAGAGAGAAGGAGCAGGTATGGCCAGAGACGAAGAAATACGATTGAAAAGACCGGGCGGTGTGGGTAGTCCCGGTCAGGATATTCCTGAACACTGGTACTCCGACTGGAAAGAAGCGTCCCCACAAAATGAAAAGGAGGATCCTTCGGAAGAGGAAGCGGAAAAACCACGTAAAGAAGTTCGTTTTCGCGAATCTGATTCCATAGAAAATGTAAAGATCATCCCGGGAAGCTTTCGTGTAGATCGTGTATATAATCTGAACCTTACCATCCACACCGTATCGGGGCAGAAGTTTTACGCAAAGATGAACTATCGAGATCTGGTCAATTCGGGAAAGATGACGGATAATGAAGCAAAGAAGATGCTGGAACAGGTGGAAAACGATATTAAATATCGCACCTTTCGTAGACCCGTTACCTACACTGAAAAAGCGGGGGAATTGGAAAGCGCCGAATTCATCTTCAACCCCAGGAACATTGTGGCCATTTCTCTGGTGAGGCATTTCTGAAAGGCGGTTGTAATGCCTGTTCCCGGAACATTTCTAGAAAAAAAAAGTAGCCTGCACGCTTCCCATCTTTTGAGATGATCGCATAGTTTGGAGAGATATCTTTGTTAATGAAATTCCGCTACATTATTGAATATGCCTTCTTGCGGGCAATGGTTCTCTTCCTTTCTCTTTTTCCTTATCGAGCAGGCCAGTGGATTTCGGGACGCCTTCTGGGCTCTCTTGCGTATCATCTCGGAGGTTCTATCCGACGAAAAGTGCGTTCCAATCTTCAGTTTGCGTTTCCTGAAATGAGTGCGGGAAAGAGAGAGTCTATTGCTCAAGTCGCCTATCGATATCTTGGTCAGCTGGTGTTTGAGTTTGTCCATTTCATTAATGTAAAAGAGAGCTGGCTTTCTCGCTATGTTGAGATTGAGCCGTCTACCCTGGAAGCGTTGCGCCTTGCCCGCGATGAAGGGAAGGGGATCATTCTGGTAGCAGCTCATTTCGGAAGCTGGGAGATATTTAACAGAGCTCTGATCAGTGCGTTGAACCTGGATTTTCATGTTTATGCCGCTCCCCAGAGTAATCCCTATGCCAATAGGTTTGTTTTTCGAACAAGAGAAAAGACCGGAATGCATTTGATCCTTCCCACTACCAGCGGGCATAAGACCGTAAGGCTTTTGCGCAAAGGTGCCACAGTGGGAATGGTGGCAGACCAGAATGCGCGGAGCAACGGTGTTTTTATTCCATTTCTGAATCGGCCTGCTTCCACTTTTCTCGGACCGGGCATTTTTGCCTATCATAGCGGCTCTCCGGCATTTTTCATTGCCGGTATCCGGCTTCCAGGTGGAAAGTTTCGCATTGAGGCTCTTCCTCTGGGTGTAGTGGATAAGGAAAAAGAGACGGACGTTGATAGTGCGGCCGTTGCATTTACGCTGAAATGGACCGATATCCTTGAAAAGTATGTCAGACTTTACCCCGAGCAATATTTCTGGTTCCACAATCGTTGGAAGACAAAACCGGGAGCAGATGCTATTATATATAAAAGAGTGGATGCTGGGATATCTCCCATTCCTCACAAGGGATAATAGGAACAGTACGTGATCAATTTTGTGAGTTATACGTCATTATCTGTGATTCCAGCGGGGGTTCTTTGAGATGCAAATTCGCAGAACACCGGCAACCATAATCATTGTCATGCTCAACCTGCTGGTTTATTTTTACATGTTTTTCTGGCTCTTGCCTCACAGCGGGGAGGTTGGCGTCGAAAATTTTCGGGCAACGTTCGGCTTGATCCCTTCCGAGTTCTGGAATGGGGCTATCTGGCAGCCTGTGACAGCCATTTTCCTTCATGGGTACTTGCTCCATCTGCTGGTCACTATGGTCGGAGTCGTGAGTGCAGGCATTCTCATTGAGTCCGTCGTTGGAAGTATGAACTTCTCTTTTCTGTATGGAATTTCGGCCATAGCTGGCTCTCTGGCAGTTGCCATTTTTCAGCCGGAAAGGACCGCCGCCGCAACCCCCGGGGCAACAGGAGCACTTTTTGGCTTGATGGGAAGCATGGTCGTGGCTTTTCCCAACGCTCGTCTGCTGATTCTCTTTATGCCTATGCGAGCATGGATTGCTGCCGCCATCCTGGGTATCTGGAGTCTTCTTCTGGTTTTGTTTGATGTGGATTCACCAATCTCCTACTGGACACTGGCTGCTGGACTTCTGAGCGGAGTGATCTATTCGCGATTTGTTTTGCGTTTTGGAGTTGCAGGGGAGTGGAAAACCCCTTTCCAGGAATATGAAGGCTTCGGGAATCCATATGCCCACAGGGAAAGTCGCACTGAAGCATGGAGGCGATTTTTGGAACTCGCCAGAAAAAAAAGGTCTGTAAAAGCCAGTTCATCGACCGTAGTGATTCAAAAAAGCGATGGCCGGGTGGAAAAGGTGATTCACCCGACAGATGAAGATGTAAAAGAGGCAAAAGAAAACTCATCACCGGGCAGCCAGGGGCCCCGATTGATGTTCGACCCCGTTAGCGGGAGGTTTATTATCAGAGATTGACCCGGCCAAAATCCGGGAACAACTATAGTATCTTCAATAGTCGTAGCTTTCCATTGCCTCATCAATGGTCCGGTAGATTTCGAACACAGTGGTAAGTTTGGTGATCTCCATCAAATTTTCCACATCGCTATTTAGCGCAGCAAAAACCATGCGCCCTTTTAGATAGTCCACATGTTTGAAGATATTTAAAAATAGTCCCAATGCGGCCGAGTTGATGAAGGGCACCTTTTTCATATCTACAATGAACTTGGGAGCGGTGTTGGGTTTGATGAACTTTTCCATCTTTTCGGCGAGTTCATACTCATCACCGGATTTGATGGCCCCCTCGATTTTGACTATATTGACTTCGCCTCTTGTAGTGATTTTAACTTTCATTATTTATTCAATACGGAATCTGTAGAGGGTCCGTTTGCCCGAATCTATGATATACTGGCCTCTTGGAAAATTCTCCAGCGAGCAGCTGTAATCTTTCCAGAGAGCAATTCTCTTACGGGGCCCCCCCTTTCTGTAAAGTGAAATCCTGGACTCGCTCTTATTTTTTCCCACTTTCGCAATCCGGAGCCTTTTTGCCCATGGAGAGGTACATATTTCCACTATGTACATGTCCCCATTCTCGTGACAGATAAACTCAGAATCCACAGGAATCCATCCAGTACCATCTGTTGTGTGCATTCAATTCTCCTTGTCCACCTGTGTCATATATAAAAAACAGTCCAGGTTCGTATCAGGGCAAGAGTGTCCTATGGATTCCTCCGGAAACCCCGGAGCAAGAGTCTCTTACCGAAAGCTCCTGCCATCTACTTTGATTTTTTCTGTAACAGATGGTAGCGGATGAGCCTGAGAGCTTTTTCTTTTCTTCTGATAATGGATGTGAGAGGTAATCCCAGAAAAACAGAGATCTCATTAAGTGAAACGAAAGATCTTCTCGATATCGGCCCGTGCTCCATTTTTGCTCGCCAGCTTCTCCACCTGGCATGGACTGTTTCTCTTTTTTGAATGGGTGCCTGAAAGATCCTGGCGTAGTAATAGGAATTACGGGATTGTACTTGTTCGTGTCTGGCGAGGTTGCATCTCTGTCTGGATTTCATCAAAAGTAGAAACCTGCTCAGTTTATGGGGATCATTGGTCGTATTTAATAAATAGCGAATATCCTCCAGTTTCAAAGGGAATCCTCTGTTTATTTTAATAATTGCTCTTAGATGATCGGGTAGCATATCGACCGCTTCATACACATTGTCACGAGTAAAAGGGAATCCTGGTGTACAGTCGGGCCATTCTCGGTTGGCCGTCATCTCTTCTTTCAGCTGGATAGTGTACAGTTTTCTTCTATTACGTTTACGGATGTAATTAAAGAAACTGTTTCTCATGGCCTGAAGAAGAAAGGCGCATACGGGGGTTGCATAGTTTCTTTCCCTGTAAATTTTTAGAAACTTCATAATTTGCGGGAAGAATATCAGAAAGAAGTCGCAAGATATGTCAGGATCTACGTCCAACCGCATGGCGTACGGATATATCCAGAGAGCCGCTGCTTCTTTTAGCCCACATGTTTCTTTCTTCTGGATAAAAAGATCCATTTTTGCGACGAAAGTGCTTCTATGTAATCCAGACTCGATTGATCCGGTGACGTGTATTGTAGGTTTCATGTGTCCATACGTTTTGTGAAAAAAAGGGTATTCAAAACAAATTCAAATAGAGATGCTGGAAAAGGTGGAGAAAATTCGCCAAAACGTTTATAAATTCGCTTTTTGACTCTTTATTATGTCACAGGAAATCATACAGTTTATCAAAATGGAAGGAACCGGGAATGATTACATCTATCTGGATGCAACGGGAAACACGTCTGTTCCTGAGTTCAGTGCAAAGGAGATCTCTCAACTATCTCACAGAAGATATGGCATAGGTTCCGACGGGCTTGTGATTATCGCTCCATCAAAAAAAGCAGATGGTCGTATGTTTATGTGGAACAGCGACGGTACTCCCTCTTCCATGTGCGGCAATGCTCTTCGCTGTGTAGCCTACCTGCTCTTCCGAAAAACAGGGAAAAGGGAGTTGAGCATAGAGAGTGGTGCCGGTATTCATCGTTCGCTCATATTGAGCGACCATGCCCGGGGTGCTGTTGTAGAGGTAGAGATGGGCTCCCCGCGGTTTCTCGATGAAGCGATTCCCTTTTTGCCCGGAGCATTGACCACCGGTTACTTCTCTGCATTGGATCCGGCTCTGGTGCGCATAATACAGGAGGGAGCTGGAGACCCTGCCGATCTACCTCAAATTCCGGAGCGTCTGGGCAAAAGTGAAGGGCTCGGCGAATTTCATTTTACAGCTCTCTCCATGGGCAATCCACACATGGTTATATTTTTAAATGAAATTGATTCACTGGATCTGGATCGGATCGGTCCTGAATTGGAAAATCATCCTGCTTTCCCTCAGAGAGTCAACGTGGAGTACGTTAGAATGCTTCCGGATGGTACCATTGCACAGCGGACCTTTGAGCGTGGATCAGGTGAAACCGACGCCTGCGGAAGTGGCGCCTGTGCGGTGTTGGCCGCATCCGTGGTGAGCGGTCGAGGTCCCAGGGAGAATACCATCCATCTTCGCGGAGGAGATCTTTATGTCTCGTGGAGACCACCGGCTACGGTCGATTCTCGTGCAGGCGAGTTCGGCACAATATTTCTCAAGGGTGACGTAAGGGAGACTTTTCAGGGCAGTTTTGTCAGGCCCATCGTTTGAAAAGATCCAGCCGTTGCCCTGGAATTAATGGATTGCCATATTCTAATAATGCAATATACCAGGGTCATGCATGCGTTGGATTTTGAAAATGCGGCAACCGGGTTAAAGGCAATTGCCCATTCCGGCCGGTTGCAAATTCTCTGTGCCCTGGTAGGCAAAGAGCAGACAGTGGGAGAGCTGGCCAGGGTGCTTCAGATTTCCCAATCCTCGGTTTCTCAACATCTGGGAAGGATGAAAGCCGCCGGAATTCTGGAAGATAGACGTTCGGGCAATCAGGTCTACTATTCCATGAAAAAAAGGGGGTATGAGGAAGTGGTAACGGCCTTATGTCGAATCTACACTACCTGATGCTACTCTATTCAAACTGGTTGCGACTTGCAACAGCACTTCGATAGTGGCTCAGGCTGCCTTCTGGAATTTTCCCGGGGGGAAATTTTAGAAAAAAGTTGGATCACAGGTAATATTGTACCTCCGCTCCGTCGAAATACGAAATGGGGAAGGGGTCTGGCTTCTTTTTCGACCTTAATTAAAGAAAGGTGTTCCATTTTCTCCATAAATATAAGCGAATGACGGACGATTCATTATGAAAGGGAACAAGGTTTCAATTCTATTTCTGCTCACTCTTGCAATGCTATTTTTGATGACATTCCAGGTGTCACTTTCAGCGGAAGAGCGAGATGACTCCATAACACTCTATAAAAGAATCTATGGGAAGGCTCTCAGAGATGTGATAAGCGGTACTGCTGATGAAAAGATAGATGGTGCCATTAAACTGGGTAGCCATCGTGTGGTAGATCATTTGCGTCCGCTGGGTGAAGAGCTGAACAAAGGCCTTGCCGATCCGGAAATGCGGAAGGTTCCATCCAATGATCCTTATGTAAAATCACATATCGCCTGGGCAATGGGGCGCATTGGCCATAGATATGCCATTCCCTATCTGGTTTCTGCGCTCAATACAACGGATCAGATAGCCCGGGAGCAGATTCAAAAAGCGCAGGAGTTGAAAAAGAAACGTGCTGCCGAGAAATCCTTTGCCATTACGCTGATTCCCGATCGTCCTGGCCCGGCTATGATGGAGGATGGCCCTCATCCCTATACTACCAGTCCTGATGTATACTGGAGTGTGGCAGACAGCATGAAAAGCGAAATGGGGATTCCACACAGTGGGCAGATCTACCGCTTGAAAGCTCAGGGCTACAACTATGTGAACCTGGAGATGACTCTCATTCGCGCCATCGGGGATGTGGGACACAAAAATACCCTCTATTTCAAGGGACTGAGTGTAAATGAAGAGTCCACAAAACTCCTGGACACCATATACAGCGTCTTTCAACAAACTTACAAGAGTCAGCTCCCTGGAATTCGGGGCGCTACTGCACTGGCACTGGGAGATGTAGGGACTCCCAGAGCTCTTGAAATTCTTCAGGGCTACTACGCCAGCGAGAAGGATTTCAGTGTGAAGGTGCGCATTGCCCGCGGGATTTTGATGAATGATAGGACTCAGGCCCAGTACTACCAGTTTATTCTTGCCGCTCTGCCAAACCTGGACCTGGAGACAAGAAGGCAGGCAGCTATTGCCCTTCGGGAGTTGAAAATGGGAGAATCTGTTTTCGCGCTCCGGGATGCTCTTACCATTGAGAACGATCCCGCACTGAAAGAGATCCTTCTGGAAGCCATCCACTACGCGGAAATTGATAATATATTGCCCATCAACTATTAGAAGCTGTTCGTTCCATGGATTCCGGGGATAGACACCCGCTCACACCCCGGGCTTTTGCAGAAATCCAGAAGACAAGGGGCGTTGGATTATAAGCACGAGGATCGGTGGAGCCGGGCCAATCCGGTGATGAATCCGTGGAATGAATTGATTTCAGTGAGGCCGCTGAATTCATGGCCACATGGGACATCCCGGCAATGCTTTGCGAACCAGCTTCATACGCATTTTGCTTTTTTCCATTCTGTTTATGACCTTTGCATGCGGAGAAGAGAGCGTATTTCGTAGACTGGTGATTCCACGTTCAGCTTACACCTCTGTGAACGGGGTAAACCTTCGCATTGATCCATTCCTGCTTTCGTCTCGCGTGGATGTATTAAGGAAGGGTGTTCATGTCAGCATCAAAGATAGATCCGCAGAAAAGGAGAGAATCGGGAAAACCTCAGATTACTGGTACAAGGTAGTGCTGGACAATGGTGTGGAAGGCTGGGTGTTCGGCTCTTCACTCTCTTTCCAGGCCACTCTTCCCGAAAAAAATGACCTTCCCCCATATGTGATACGACCGGACTCTGCGAACCTTCCTGTAGTGGATATTCGTGGTAGGTGGCGTAACATCGATCCAGCGTCCAGAATGGGCGGCGTGGAGTTGCTTTTGCGAGAAGATAGTAGCTTTCTCTACCAGCGGGAAAAGGGGATGCCACTGGAGGGCAGTTATCGAAACGATCGATCCAGCGGCCAGATTATACTGGAGTCCAGCTCTCTACCCGAAGGAGGCATTTTTTCGTATTTTTTTGTTGGTCCTGAGGTTCGACTGACGTCCACCTTGAATCATACTCCGTTCGTACTAAAGCGAATTGCGCTGGGCCCCCGATTGGTGGGGTCCTCCGGTCCGTCACCACGGGAGATAGACTTAAATTCCGAAAAAACCGAAGATAGTGCTGTGGCTGATGAAAATCATTCCGCGGAAGCCGGTGAAGACGAAAAAAAAACGCAGGAGAATTCACAGGCGCCTGAATGAACCAAAAACAACATTCCGTCCTTCTATCGAGAAGCCTTTATCATTGAACAATCATGAAAACCGTTAAAAAAACAAACAGTACCGGTCAGCGGCATAAAACAAAGCGTCCCGCTAAAGGGGGCAGCCAGATGCCACGTAAATCCTTGCGTCGTTTCGGGGAAGAGAGTCCTGAAACCGGAACTCGCGGTAGAACCCATGGAACTGGAACACGCCACAAAGGTGAATCGAAGCCTCGTACATCCAGTGGAGATTGGCCACGCAAAAATAAATCGGAAAAAACTTCCAGTAAATCAAGAGGGAGTGTCAGGGGTGCAAATCTCCCCGCACGAAATTTCAGAAGACCGGATTCCGGTAAGCCCGCTGGCACAGCTCGAACCAAACGTGAACATGGATCGAGAGAATCGTTCCCCCGGAGCCAGAATCGTCCCTCTGTCAAAACGGACCGGACGGATCCTTTGTCCAGCAGGGAGGAAGTGATCCAGGTGGAGAGCTATGTTCCACGGGGGACTCGTGGTTCCCTTCTTCCTCCAGGAAGGCAACATGAAAAAGGGGAACGTTCTTCGGTCCTGAACAATCTTAAAAAATCTTTAAAAGGCGAACGTGTCGGCCTGCTAAAAGAAGACGGAGTATACAGGATCAACCGTTATCTGGCAGCCGCCGGCTTCGGTTCCAGAAGGGATGCGGAACGTTATGTTCTGGAAGGTCGTGTAATGGTCGGGACCCGGGTTGTTACAAACCTGGACGCCAGAGTAAAACCCGGAGATCTGGTGACCGTGGATGGAAAGGTAGTGGGCCTGCCAGAAACTTTTTTTTACTATGCCATGAACAAACCGGCCGGTTATGAAGTGACAGCAAAAGGGTCTCCCTATGCCGAAAAAACTATCTATGATTTGATTCCGGAAAATTTGCAGAGTTTACGCTATGCAGGTCGGCTGGACAAAGAGACCAGAGGGCTTTTGATCCTCTCCACGGACGGTAAATTCATTCAGGCAATTTCTCATCCAGGTACAAGGCTGATCAAGAAATACATTGCTACTGTTTCAGAACTTCCCCCGGAAGATATTTTGCGAAAATCATTCCTGCGCGGTATCGAGGATGGTGGCGAACTGCTTCGTGCGTTGAGTGTGACCGTCCTTGATCGAAAAATGAAACGTGTGGAAATTGTACTGGGAGAGGGAAGAAACCGCCAGATCCGTAGAATGTTTAAATTCCATAAGATCAGAGTGCTGGATCTTTATCGACAGGCCATTGGAAGTTTCGATCTTAGCCGTGTTGCCATTGAAGAAGGGGAAATGCGCCCTGTGGAGCCTGCCGATATCCTTACGGGGAAATCTGCCGCTCGTTCCGGTGGGACCAAAATATTGCAGGACTTTGATCCGTGGAGGAAAAGGGAGCGCGGGAAATAATCCGGATCAATCCCCGATAAGCGATGCTATTTGTTACAGAGCAATTTTTAGTATTCTTCATTGTTGTTTTTCTGGTTTTCTGGTCTGTTCCTCCGGCATTCAGAAATTACGTTCTTATACTGGCTTCGCTTTGTTTCTATGCTACCTGGAGTCCTGCCTTTGTTGTTCACCTTCTTGCCGTGGTGACCATCAATTACTATGTCATGGAGCTCTGGCGCAAGTATCGTAAGAAATGGTTTTTTTTCTCTCTTCAAGCTGCTAATGTTTTGAATCTTGCTTTTTTTAAGTATTTCTATTTTCTGGCTGACATATTAGGCCGTATCTCAGGCCAATCATGGTTGCTGGATCCGACATTGCGACTTGCACAGCGAGGCGCTGGATATGAAATCCTTCTTCCCCTTGCTATCAGTTTTTATACTTTTCAGATTATGTCCTACGGAATCGATATTTATAGAGGCTCTTACGCGAAGCGTCACACGTACAGTGAAGTTCTGCTTTTTAAAACTTTTTTCCCGCAGTTGATCGCCGGTCCTATTATGCGCTCTTCGGAGCTCCTTCCCCAGATACAGGAGGTTGGTGCGGAAAAATGGCAACCTCAGGCAGACTCTGTCAAGCGAGGTCTCTGGTTGATCCTTCTGGGTGTTGTAAAAAAGATGATCGTTGCCCAGCAACTGGGAATTTATACCGCACCCCTGTTTCATGGCAGACCGGAAAATTATGCCGGCCTCTCTATATGGCTGGTGATGATCGGCAGTTCTATGATGCTTTACGCGGATTTCAGCGCTTACACAGATCTGGCCCGCGGGTTGGGGCTTCTGCTCGGTTTCGAAATTCCAATTAACTTCAAAGCTCCTCTTTTCGTCACCTCCATGAGCGACTTCTGGCGGAGATGGCACCTGACTTTTTCCAGATGGATCAGGGATTATATTTTTATACCTCTGGGAGGAAGCAGGGTTGGTGAGTGGCGGCACTATCTGAATCTCACCATCACATTTTTTCTGGGAGGACTCTGGCACGGAGCCAGTTATACTTTCGTGGCCTGGGGGGTTTTAAGCGGGGTGGTGCTTTCTATTGAGGCTTTTCTGGACCATCATAACATAGGGAAGAATAGTCGTATTTTCAAAATTTGTCATACGATATTCGCGTATGTGGTAATATTTGTTTCCGCTGCTCTCTTTTTTGGACCCAATATCGGATGGAGTATGAAGGCCATTGCCGGAATGTTTAACCCGCTGCAACTGGTAAATCCAGCCCTGCTTCAGGTGGGCGATGTGTGGGTTTATATTGGCTCTGCCATTGCCATTGTCTTTTTTCACTGGATTGAAGAGCGCCCCGATTTCTGGCGTAAGTTGCGACGCTACGAATCCTG
>JBNLFC010000026.1:0-15644 GCA_050305335.1 Leptospirales bacterium | reverse complement strand
CTACTCGACTCCGGTGTCCGGATCCTTTTCACTCGATCCTGGGGGCAGAAGCGAAATCAAACAGGCTACTTACTCCTTCTCCATTCAAGCGCCTTTCCATTTCGAGCATCATACGTTTACTTTCGCTACCCCGGAATCCTGAATATTGCCCTATTGTTCCATCGGAACGTACAACCCGATGACAGGGAATAAGAATGGGAATTGAATTGGTAGCCATGGTTGTACCGACGGCACGCATGGCCCCGGGACTACCAGCTCTGGCAGCAAGTTGAGCGTAGGCTATGGTTTGACCATAAGGAACCTTCAGTAAAACCTTATAAACCCTCTTTTGAAAATCCGTGCACCAGGAAAGATCCAGCGGTGTATCCTGAAAGTCCACCTCCTGTCCATTCAGGTAATCATCCAGCTTTTTTTGCAGCTGTAAAATCCATTTTGGAACACTGGTCTGGTACGACTCCTTTGCAGCCCGTCGGCTAACATGTGTGTCAATTCTGTAAACTCCTGATATGTTCCAGAAAACCGAATAGGCCCCAAATTCAGAATGAAATCCATAATAGACAGAAGCAGTTGGACTGATGGTCCGTTTCGGCTGAGTTTGTTTTTCCCGGAATAAAGTTTTCATATTCTCAAATTGTCCCATTCCTCACTCTTTTGCAACGATAAAATCGCCAGTATCTTTACCATAATCAGCCTTGTCGTAAAACAACAGCTTTTCGCTTTTTGAGATGGCTTCGCGCATTGCCGATAGTACTCGTATGGACCAATTGATACACCACCCCCATTCCGGATTCCAATGGAGAGATGTTACCGGCCCTACTAAATCAGATCTTCATAAGCTGGGAGAAGACTACAACTTGCATTCCACGTCGGTAGAAGATTGCCTGGATCCAGGCCACCTGCCGAAACTTGAAAAAATTGAAAATACAATTTTCGTAATTCTACGCGCATTCGACGATCACGCTGCAATGGAAGCAAATTCCGTAACATCTCTGACCCGTAAGATTGCAATTCTTCTGGGAGATGAATGTCTGATTTCCATCCATCGCCAGGAGTTTCCTTTTCTCAATAATTTAAGGGGGATCTGGTCCGAAAACAAAATCAATCCCTCAGGTAGACTCTTCACGGCAATTGCGGAGAGGATGCTCGACTCATTTCGAGCTCCTATAGATCAACTGACTGTAGAAATGGAAGATGTGGAAGAGAAAGTATACGCGAGAATGAGACAGAGTGACTTACTTTCCAGACTCTATTCGCTAAAAAGACGAATCTGGCTGATCCGACGCATTGTCTGGATGGACAGGGAAGTGATTGAACGTTACCAGATTCATTTCATTACCACGCCAGATGTTCAGGAGTGTCTGGATACCGCTGCGGATTTGCTTTTTCTTCTGGATGACCTCCTTGAATCCACCAATGGATTGATTTCATTGCATCTTTCACTGGCATCTCACAGGACAAATGAAGTTATGAGAGTTTTAACGGTGTTTTCCGTTTTTTTCCTACCCTTAACTTTCATCTCCGGTATTTACGGGATGAACTTTCAAAACATGCCAGAACTCTCATGGCGCTACGGTTACCCAGCGTCTCTGGCCACCATGGTAGTCATTACAGTCGTGATCTTCTTCTGGTTTAGCAGGAGAGGCTGGATGCGATGATCTCGAATTGCGGATAATCATCTGCATATTTCTTGCAATGAAATTTTAATGTAAGCCAGTATGCTATGCACATCCAGGCCATAAACCACCACTCCATCCCGGTGACCGGCCATAACAATGCATGCGGGAAAAACCTGATTTGCTTCACATAGAGATCCGACGGACCTTGCCATTTGTGAGCTACCATACTCAGCGTTCCTATCAGTGGTTGGCACATGGCCAAATCTGGTCTCCCAGAAACATCTGTGATGAAAATGTACAATGCAGTTTACAGAACGATTTGTGCGATAGATCATTGCATGGGTCATCGCCTCGGACGAAGCATCCACCGGACCTTCGCAAATAAGAGTATTGTCTTCCAGGTTAAAACCGGTCACTCTTGCAATGTGACTCGTATCAAGATATAACATGCGGGATGTCCCGGAGCCTGTAATGAGAAATGTTTGTTGGCTCTCCTCTCGATGACTGACATTTCCAAAACCAACGCCCGACCCATCAATGCCGATCAACCCTGCTTTACGCAATTCATCACGCGCCAGAATCAGTAAACGAGATGTTTCAGACGAATCAATTCGGCCATCCTTTCTCTTGCACTGATATTTGATAACCCCCTCTTGTTCCATTTACCTTCGTCTTGCTCTGCGCCATATAGCTTTTGAATGCATTGAAACAAAAGGGAGATTTTTCGAATTCTAAAAAGAAAAGTGATCCACGTCCGACAGATTAATGATAATCCTACCATTGACAGTATTCACCTGGTATGTGCTCACCACCTGCTCTATTACGCCGTATAGCTTTTTACCGTTTTTCAAGTGCACAGTCTCCGAAGATTTCTGCAAGACTGTTTCCACTCTCCTCTGCAAGGTGTCCTGATTTTGAATATTTCTCTCTTTCACAGCAGATTCTACGCGTGCATCATCTTTCAAAACGGATTGATCCATAGGCATAAGTTCATGAAATTCACGATCGTTTGTTTTTTTCTCAGATTCTAAATTCTTTTCCGATGAGAGTTTTCCATGTTCGCTTGTAGTAAGAGAATTCACCGCTTCATCCGGATTCTCTACGCTGCTGTCAATTCTCTTACCGATTTCCATTTTTTCTTGATCTGTCATGTTAGAATCAAAGCGAGCTTTTTTCACCTCTGCGGAATCCAGGGCCTCTTTTAAATCTGGAGAGTCTTCCAGCATTTTGTCTCCTGCATCGGCCGGCACGTTCACATTATCTCCCGCCTCTACCACGGTCTCGCTTTCATCAAGCTTTTCAACAGTATCGAAAAGCACGTCACTGTTAGAGATCACTTCCGGAGGGAAGTCTTCTATTTCGTCCACACGAGGTCGGACACCCACCTGACCTTCATTTACTGCCACCTGGGTTGTGCCATCTTCCTGCACAGTTGTTTCAAACTCAGTTCCCCTGACACTGGCCACGGCCGCCGGAGAAATTACACGCACTTGCTCGTCAGAAGCCAGACGGGCTACTTTTGTAAATATCTTCCCTTTATCAATGCGCAAATTTAAATTTGCCCTGTTGGCAATCTTATCCGCATCAAATCGAAATTTGCTGTTGTCAGTAACGCGCATCATCACTTCCGAGTTAATACTTCTCATCTGTAAATCACACAGAGATCGACGCTTCACTTCCAGCACACTTCCTTTGTGAAGAACGGTACCTACCTCAGCCCGCTTTCCATCTACAAAGACATCGCCCACCACAAAAAGGATTACAGCCTGGGAATCCGGATGTGATATTTGAGGTTTACCGGTTTTGCAGGCTCCCGGCAAGGTCAGAAAAATAAGAATCCACAGAGTACCGGCCTGAATAGACAGGGCCGATATTCCTCTTTTAACGAGTTTCATAGAATCACCGTCCGAAATACGATAGGGTTTTCAATAGAATTGACGTTGTCCCCATCCTCCTGTCAACAGATAGACGCAGGTCGGGACCGGAATCAGAGAATTTAACGTATTTTAAGCGTGTTTTAATAACTTTGTACAGCTAACCATGAGAATTGTTATAAAGAAATATTACAGGCACGAGAAATTTACAGATTGCAGAACGCTTTTTGCGGAAGAGTAGCTGTCTCTTCTACGCCGGCCATCTGGACAAATGGCTATCTTAATCCTGTCTTTATTACTTATCGAGCAAGGTGGCTTCCATGAAAACCGTCTTATGTCACATCCAGTGAAAGCCTGGCTATCAAGAAAACTGATACTCCTCAACTGCCAGCTGCAAGAGACATTGACCAGCATTCAACTTCCATACACAAAAACATTGACAGCCGTCCCTCCATTCCTGAACATGGTTTTCTTAAGAAAGGGGATACCACGTGGCTAACATAAAGTCATCAAAAAAGGATATTCGAAGAAGCCAGCGACGCGAAGAGCGCAATGCAGAGCAAAAATCACGTCTGCGCACCTTTGATAAAAAGGTTCGCAGGGAAGTGGAAGAAGGTAATCTGGACGCAGCGAAAGAGACCTTTCGCATCTATACCAGATACCTGGATAGAGCGGGGAAAAGAAACCTGATCCATCCAGGGCGTGCAGACCGCAAAAAAGGCCGCATTGCGAAATTTTTGAACCAGGCTATAACCGATTCAAAAGCTTCTTGAAACAGCTTTTTTTTAGAATGCAAGATTCCTTCTTTTGAACTAAAAAAAGGGCGATTAGCTCAGCTGGGAGAGCGCCTGCCTTACAAGCAGGATGTCGGCAGTTCAATCCTGTCATCGCCCACATCTCTTTTTCCCGCGATTTATATCCTTGTCACTTACCCAAAATTTTTTTTAGTTCCCCGTATGTTTTATGAACAGGGTGGTGAAATGCTTCACTACGAGCCCCATCGAGTCTTCTATGTCACTGAACACAGCGAGGGGAAAACCGTTATTACAACAGACTTGAATCTCTATAACCACCCCGATCTAATGCACAGGCCATTTTTGTTGAAGGTTTCCGTTCAAATCAAAGCGCAAACTGTAGATGGACTATTCACGCCGGAAGAATTTGAAGTGTTAGATGAGCTAGACCAGGCACTGGAAGAGGCGTTGGTGCAAAAGCAAAGGGCCTTGCTTGCCGGACGATACTCCAGCAAGGGCGAGTGGACAGGCTGTTTTTACATGAACTCCGACGAGACACCCCATCCTTTGATCGAGTCCATTGTTGAATCACGTTTTCACTATCTCCATCGGATCGATCTAACATATGATCCTGATCACACATTTTACGCAAATAAGCTTTATCCTTCTCCACGAGAATACAGAAGCATTCTCAACCAGGAGATGGTCGAAGAGTTGCAGGAACAGGGAGACAATTCCGAAATTCCAAGGCGCATCGATCACTGGATTCAATTCCAGACTCTGGAAGACCGTAACCATTGCCTCTACGATCTGGACGGCTCGGGTTTTGAAATTGAGCCTGCGGGTCTTTTTGATCCGGACCCCCGATATCCATTTCCCCTCCAGGTTTATCGATCAGACAGGACCGACAATGCCTCTATAAACGAAATCACCTCCTACCTATGGGACATGGCCCAGAATCACAACGGACGTTACGAGGGTTGGGAGACAATAGTGGTCGATGAATGAACCACACTGAAGAAATAAGAGTGGATTTCACAGAGACGAACAAAAAAGTATTCTCATCGGGAAGATTTTCGTTTCTGCTGGAATACCGTTTATGCCTCCATTGTTAAAAATATATTCGCACTCCGAAATTACGCCACAGCTCCGTCGAAAACTCATCAGTCGTGAATCGGCTCTAGATGAGAAAGCCTTCGATGTGGCACGCAATATTATTCATGACGTGGAAACCAGAGGAGAAGAGGCTGTTCTGGAATACACTGAAAAGTTTGACGGAGCCAGGTTAACCTCTCTAATGGTCTCGGAAGAAGAATTTGCCATGTCGCGTAATCTCCTTTCGTCAGAACTGAAAGGTGCCTTTGAAAAGGCGGCCCACAATATCAGAACTTTTCACCAACTACAGCGCAACGCTCTGGAAAACAGATCCACATCCATCGCTGGCACGAAGATCGGATATCGCTATATTCCTGTAGATTATGCTGCAGCCTATGTACCGGGCGGCAAAGCCTCCTACCCTTCTTCCGTATTGATGGGAATTATTCCGGCAATCATTGCAGGAGTTGAGCAACCGTTGATCATCACTCCGCCGGACCGGAATGGCAAAATTCTTCCGGCTGTGCTTTTTGCTGCAGAACTGGCAGGAACCAGAAGGATTCTCAAAGCTGGTGGCGCTCAAGGCATTGCGGCTGCAGCCTTTGGTCTGGCTGGATCTCCGGCCCAGGTGGTGGTGGGGCCTGGCAACCGCTTTGTTACTGCGGCCAAGTCTCTTTTGACTTCCCGGGGAATCCTCCGCATGGATATGCCTGCAGGTCCATCGGAGGTAATCATCATTGCCGATAAGACGGCCAATCCTCTTTACATCGCATCGGATCTGCTTTCACAGGCGGAACATGGTGAAGATAGCCCGGCCATTTTGCTTACTGACTCAGAAGAGCTGGCCCGTGCAACCGCAGAAGAAGTAGAAAAGGGAATTCAGGACCGCCCTTCCAGGAAGGAGATGAAAAGTGAAAGCATTCGTCATCATTCTTATGCAATCGTATTTTCTTCCATAGCTGATTGTGTCTCGTTTTCCAATGAATACGGTCCCGAGCATCTGGAAATCTGCACAGCCAATCCGGAGAGAGAGCTGGAGACCATCACAAGTGGTGGCTCGGTTTTCATGGGACATTATGCGCCCGTTGCTCTGGGGGATTATTTTAGTGGCACCAACCATGTACTTCCCACAGGCGGTGCTGCCCGTTTTTATTCGGGACTGGGTGTTGACGTTTTTCTAAAGCGCATTACCTGGCAACATCCGACGAGGGAAAGTCTGGAAGCTGCAAAAGAAGAAATACTGCTCATGAGCAAAGCAGAAGGCCTGGATCAGGAACACGGCCATTCGGTAGCTGTGAGATTTGAAGCGTAACAGGCACCGCCCATATTGGTAAAGGGTGCTCTACTTGATTTAGACTCTATACAGGCGAGGAAAGTATGTCGTATATATTAATACTTGGCGCGAAATCAGATATCGGAAAAGCCGTTGCCCATAGTTTTGCCGAAAAGGGTTTTAATCTCTATCTGGCAGGCCGCAACAAAGGCGAAATTTCAAAGGAAGCCGGAGACATTCGGCTTCGTCACAATGTGGAGTGCGAAGCGCTAGAGTTCGACGCCTTGAATGTTGAATCCCACAACCGGTTCTATTCAGCATTGAAGGAAAAACCCGAGGGAGTGATCGTAGTTTTTGGATACCTGGGAAATCATGATAAAGCAAAGCAGGATTTCCAGGAAACACGACGGATCATTGACTCCAACTTTACCGGCGCAGTCTCAATTCTGAACATAGTTGCAGAAGATTTTGAAAAACGAAAATCGGGGGTTATTGCCGGAATCAGTTCTGTCGCAGGAGATCGTGGCAGGCAGAGCAACTATTTCTACGGTGCAGCCAAGGCCGCTTTAACCGCCTATCTTTCAGGATTGCGGCAGAGACTCTCTAAATCGAATGTGCATGTTCTTACTATTAAACCGGGTTTTGTTGCCACTCGTATGACCGAGGGAATGGCTCTTCCACCGGCTCTTACCGCAACACCCCGGCATGTAGCCAGAGATATACTGAAAGCCTACATAAAACGTAAAAACGTCATCTATACTTCTTCCGTATGGAGATTGATAATGTTGATCATCCGGCATATCCCTGAAGCGATCTTTAAGAAAACACAGATATGACATGGGCAAAATCATTTCAATCATCAACTATAAGGGAGGCGTAGGAAAGACAACGCTCACTCTGCAACTGGGAGTGGCTCTCAACACTGTCCATAATAGCTCCGTGCTATTGGTCGATCTGGATCCTCAATGTTCCCTTTCTCTATCAACTCTGGACGAAAACTACTGGGCCGAGCGGGTGGATAAAGTGGGTTCTGTACGGGATATTTTTTCCAGCTATTACGAAAGAGAGGGGCCCAGGCTGGACCGTGAGTGGATCATACCTGAAGCGCTGGATAGATCCTGGGATACGATTCCTGGAAACACACCCGATCTGGATCTGCTTCCTTCGCATCTCGATCTTCCCATGTTCGAGATGAAACTGGTATCCAGAAAACCTTCCCATATTCCAAACCAGGATGAGTTTATATCGGGCCGGGATTTTATCCTGCGCGAAGCATTGCAAAACATACGACGCTCTTACGATTTCATTCTTCTGGATTGCCCGCCCAATATCTATATGGCATCTCGCAACGCTATCATGGCCAGTGATTATTATTTAATTCCAACAATACCCGATTTCATTTCATGCTATGGCATTCCTTTCATTCTTCAACACATTGAAAGCATCAAATCCGATGCAAAAGAATATGGTGGCCGTATGGGTGCAAGGTTTCTCGGAATAGTGAGAAATCGTGTAAGGCTCAGCGGAAGCGGTCTGGTAAGGGAACATGAGGAACAGAGTCAAAAACTGAAATCTGAGTATGGTGAGCGCCTATTTCGCACTCTGGTTGTAGACAGAATTGGAGTCGCTGAACTTCAATCCATACGAAAAAACATTCAACGGGAGCCAGGGGGGCGATACGACGAAGTAAGATTGGACTTCCGGCACCTGTCCTCGGAAGTTCTGGATAGAATTGAAAGTTAAAGAATTTTCAATAAACCGCTTCCAGAACCGTGGCTATCCCCTGACCGCCGCCAATGCATAGGGAGGCTAACCCATAACGCTGTTTTCGCCTTTGAAGCTCTCTGGAAAGAGTTAAGAGCAGACGGTTCCCCGAGGCACCCAACGGATGCCCGATGGCAATGGCCCCTCCGTTTACATTGAGTATCTCTTCATTCAAGTTCATGAGTTTTTTTACGGCCAGAATCTGAGCGGCAAAGGCTTCATTGACTTCAATTAATTCCATATCCTTCAGTTCCAGTCCTGCCATTTGCAATGCTTTAGGAATTGCATAGACTGGACCCAGACCCATCTGAGCCGGATCACAACCCGAAACACCAATGCCCAGAATCCTGGCAAGAGGTTTGATTCCCCTCTTTTCGCACCACTCATCACTGGCCACCAGCATTGCCGATGCTCCGTCGTTGAGGGGAGAAGCATTACCAGCAGTGACGGTTCCTTCGGACTTATACACGGAAGGCAGCTGCCCCAATTTCTCAGTCCCTGCAACTCCGCGAATGGGTTCATCCTCAGTCATTTCTTCACGACCGTTGCCCGTGCGAATCTTTACCGGCGATATCTCCTGGGCAAGTATACCGCTGAGTTTTGCTTTTTCAGCGAGAATTTGAGAACGTGCTGCGTATTGATCCTGCTCTTCTCTGGTGATCGAAAAGTCTTCCGCCAGTTTTTCCGCTGTCAGGCCCATGGGCATATTCACATAACTATCCGTAAGGGCAGTGAAAAGCATATCCACCAGTTCGCCGTTCCCCATGCGATTTCCCCAGCGAGTCCCTGTTGCCACATAAGGTGCCCGGCTCATTGTTTCCACTCCGCCGGCAAGAGCCAGAGAAGTTCGTCCCATGGAAATGGCGTAATAGGCCTGAAATACGGCCTCCATCCCGGATCCGCAGAGCCGGTTGATGGAGAGTGCCGGAATGGATACCGGGAAACCAGCGTGCAGCCCGATGTGGCGTGCGAGATACATGGTTTCCGGTTCGGTCTGGATCACAGAGCCAAAAAAGATCTCCTCCACCTCTTCCGGTTTTATGCCGGATTTTGCAATGAGTGCTTTGACAATACGGGTCGCAAGGGTAATTCCGGGAGTCTCTTTGAGTTTGCCTCCGAAACTCCCAAAAGGAGATCTCAATCCATCAACAAGAACTATGCCCATCCCGGGAAGGCTGGAAGTGGGGAATTTTCAGTCAAGGCGTTTTTTTCCAGAGATTCGGGCGTGCCCGGGTTGGTGGAAGGTTGCTATCAAATTATTGAGAAATTGAGAGCAAAAAAGCATTCCGCCTGAGAACTCATCTCAAACCAGGGATGGTTTTGAGATGAGTTCTTAAAAAAAAGTGTGAATTCTCAACGAAGGAGTGAAAGTTCAACTGCGACTCATCCGATAAAATCAAAGAGCCAGACCCGGATTCCGGGAAACCGGATTGATCAGGGTTGCCGGGTGGCTGCTTTTCAGATAGATGCATTTTTTGCGTCTTATCTGGTGAAACCCGATCGAGAGGGGAACTCTTTTTATGAAACTGAAGACACACGCAATTCTGGGACTTTTTACATCGCTTGCTCTGGTTCTTCCAGTTACAGCCCAGCAACCCGGAACCGGTAATCAAACAACGCCCGCCAACGGAACGCAGGGGACATCACCTTCGCCATACGCTGGCAATCCGAATGTTCTTACAGCCCCGGGGACCAATCTGATCCAGCTTACGCTGGATGACTTTGAAGAATCAGAAGATTGGTTTGCCCGCGCTACATCGCCTCTGGGAGAGACAAAAACCTTGAAAATGGCGCAGATGGGCGAAATCAAAGCTGTAGATGACGAAAATTCAAGGCCGGATGACGGAGAAGCTCTCTCCACATCTCAAGATCCTGATCACCCGAACCACATTCTGGGCGTGAAAACCTATTTTCAAGACAGAGGATTTGACCGGGTGGAAGTGAAACCTCCCCATGAATACGCTATTAAAGGAAAAGCGCGCCAATTTTCAGTATGGGTTCTGGGGCGAAAATTCCGACATACATTGAGTGTAAAACTTCGAGATTATAAAGGAAAGCTCCATAAGCTACCGCTTGGTAGATTGGATTTCTTTGGTTGGCGAAAGCTTGTGGCAACGGTACCCGGCTGGCTCCCCCAGAGCACCCGCTACTCTCTGCTGGACAAAAATCTACATTTTGTCAGCCTTTTTGTAACAAGCGATACACATGAAGTTCCCGGTATATTCTATTTCTACCTGGATGGATTGAAAGTACTGGTAGACAGAAGCGAACTGGACTATCCAGGTTCGGAAATCAAGGATAATTGGTGATCCGGTCGGTGGATTTGGAGGAGGATCTACGGATGGAAATTCTAAATAAATATAAGAAGCTGGGACGCATGGCTCTCTTTCCGGTATTGGGAGGAGCTCTGTCAGCTGTTGTGGCATATAGCGGTGTCATCTTGCATGCCGGTGAAGTCGCCACAGCCATTGGAAGCGATGTTTCAGCCCATGAACTCAGAGCAATTACTGTGGAAAGCTTTGACGCAGATTACAGCGGTGGAGGATACGGCTGGGAAGTTCGCACGACGGCGGATAAGACAAAAGCAAAAGATGCGTACCAGCCCAAATTCTCCAACCTGGAAGTGGAGCATGAAGTAAAACTGATTCCAGGAACACCCCGGGACATCAGGGATAACCAGAATTACGAAAAAGCAAAGGTGCTGGCAGTCAAATTTGCCTTCTCCTTTCCGGGGAATAATGTTATCAGCCTTGCCCCTCCTCATGTGGATGAATATGTAGTCGAAAGACCACGGCCATTTTTCAATGATTCCGCCATTGTAAATAACAAACCACGCTCCTGTTATAAAGATCCTTCCCGATCTGAAATTACTGTGAGTCAGAGGGGACAGTATATTGATTGTATTTACGGTGTTGAGTTGCCAGGTAAAGTAGTCCAGCTGTCCGTGTGGGTTGCTGGCCGTGGCAACGAATACACAATGGAAGCGTGGCTGGAAGACTGGAAGGGCAACACACATATCCTGAATATGGGCAGCATAGATTTTGTTGGATGGCGACCTCTTACAGTAACCATTCCGGTTAATGTTCCCCAGGATGTGGATTCTTTTCCCCAGACAAAAACGCTGGTACTGAAACAATTTAAACTGCGGGCCACACCTGAGACCTCTCTTGAGCCCGTTATCATCTATCTGGATGAGATTCGAGTTCTCACTGATATTTTCGAAGTATACTTCGATGGCGCTCAGCTGGACTTCGACAGAGCGGATTGTGAAAGGAAAAATCGTGTCCTGAAAGTGATTCGCAAATATGCTCGCTATCCCGACCAATACAGAGCGCCAGTGGATTGCTCCAAAGCGCCCGGCGCTTCTTCCAATTCTACGGGGGGGGGATCGGGTGGTGCTAACGGCGCTGGAGGCGGCGGCAATTGATTCTTTTTTTGAACATGTAAATACATCTCCTCCGCTCTTTTTAAAAGGCACCGAAAGGTGCCTTTTTATTTTAGAATCGTTCCCGGAAACGGACTAATATCCGAACATGAAATGTTCCCATTGCCCCCGCGTATTTCTTCGAAAAAAAACTTTCAGATTCTCAAACATTCAAGCAGGCACAACATTTACCGCGAAACGACAGGTCCGATCGCCGGTGGCCCAACAATCAATCTCTACTGCTGAAAAGTTTTTTCCGGTATAGGTGTAGAGAATTCCGGCGATAAAGCCTTCATCATATTCACATACGGTCTTTCCATAAACCGGTAAGCCTGAACAATCAAGATCCTCGGAAACGGTCATAGTGAATTCCAGCTTTTCCAGGTCAGCGCTTTCCAGACGCAAGATACCGACCTTTTCATTTTTCAATATTTCCTGAAGCTGATCTACAAAAGAGATAAGATCCTGGTCACGATTCAACTGATTTAAGCAGAACTCCCGCCCGGCCACCCACCCGGCTTCCCGTAAGATTTGAGAAGCCGTTTCATCACCATAATGCTGCGCGATTGTCTCACGCATTGTATACTGTGCCAGACGATAAACCCCTACCGGTACCATGAGTCCCAGATTGGGTCTGCCCATTTTAACATCGCCAAGATCCTTCCAGCGAAATTTATAATTCTCACCGAATTCCGGTTTCATACCGTCCCTCTGGTTTCTGATATTTAAGCGCCCACTACGCCATTTTTTGACGAGCCGAATGTACCATTAAATGATCAGTCCCGATTAAAAAACAGCTTACATAAATCAGGACAGGGAATCCCGGAGATCGAAAAAAAATTATGCGAGTTATTGAAACTAGTCCGAAGACCAACTCCCGGGATATCCATTAACAAAAGTTAACAATTTCCTTTTCATGACAGCAGCCACAACGGTGTTAGCTTAAAGATTTGAGAATGGAGTTGAGAGTCTGACGAAATCTATTCATATCGCCTCTGGTGGCAATTTGCTCCACCGAACGATTGACTTTTCGCTCCACTCTATTTAGTTTCTTCACCAATGTCCGTCCTTTTTCGGTTAAAGAAAGGATGGATTTTCTTCCATCTGAAAATTCATTTCTTACTGTCAGAAGCCCCTCGTCTCTGAGCGTTCTTACCAGAGAACTAACATTGGCTTTGTCCAGCATGAGAATCTTAACAACATCCGACTGTGCAACTTCTCTTGAACTGGATAGTATTAGAAGGATGTTACCCTGAGGAGCGGATATATTCAAAGGAGCCAGTTCTCTCTGGTAAATCTGAGTGGCGGCTCGTGATACTCGAGAAAGTAAAAAAAATGTGCTGAATTTGTCCAGATTTAACATATAATCGTTGTCCACCGTGTGTTTTCCTGTATCTGATCGCCTTTGAGAATAACGAATTGTTTTTGGGAAATACCACCAGATTCAGAAGCTGCTTTGCTCTTTTTTATTGGATGAAGATTTTTATGCATTTTCTCTAAAAATAGTCTCAATAACCTGGATTCAGAAACTTTATTGAAATAGATAATACAGACAGTCTCATTCACCTTTTTCCTTGCAGACTATTGAAAAACAGGATTTTGCCGCCAGACTCCACACTCCTTTTACCCTGGCTCACTTCATAAGAAATTTCGTAAGCCGGGATACATCCTGTATCCCGAAGAAAAATCGGTATTGAAAAGGCCACTCTCTGTAATGAACTTCCGATAATGGCGAGGGTTGAAAATGAATACATTATTTCCCTACCGAAATTAGATCATTCATGTATGAATTTTTCGCTGTGATGACATAGTATTTCAGCGTAGTGATTCTCGCAACACTTTTCCAGCAAAGGTAACTTAATAAAAACTATTTACAATTAAAGTAAGTTACCCGGGGTATTCGAGAGACAGCTATTGGGAATATTTTACGCATTCTGTAGCGAATTACTCAAATCTAACATCAAGACGGTATAAACCACTTTCCCGGGCAAGATGGACCGCCTGTTCATACTCCTCCGGTCGAATCCTTCGATTGAGTTCATCGAAATCATCGCAGCAAACCAGGCCTGCCGGTCTGTACCGAGCCATTATATGAACATAGGTATGGATAGAAATTTTTGTAGCTATAAAATGAAATATCGATCTCATTTCGGCCGGATCGCCCGGCAGAACAAGATGTCGGACCAGAAGTCCATGCCGGGCCAATCCTGTTTCGTCCATCTGCAAATCACCCACCTGGTTGTACATCGCCTTCATTGCCCTACAGGCAACATCCGGATAATCTATAGCATTGAGATACGCTCTGGCAAAAACCGGAACGGAGCACTTCAAATCCGGCAGGTAGATGTCAACGACACCCTCCATGAATTGCAAAGTTTCCGGAGAAGTGTATGCGCTGCTGTTGTATATCAACGGAATGGTAAGCCCCATATCGGCAGCAATGACAAGGGCTTCCAGTATCTGGGGAACTACATGATCGGGTGTGACCAGATTAATATTATGGCAGCCCTTCTGTTGTAGTTCCAGCATTGTTCTTGCCAGATATTCCGGCGCAAGGCGCAGTCCGCCCGCCTCATGGCTGATCTCATAATTCTGGCAAAAAATGCATTTTAAATTGCAGCCTGCAAAAAAAACAGCTCCGCTACCGTTTTGACCTTTAATGCACTCCTCTTCCCCAAGATGGGGAAAGGATGACGTAACCTTCGCATAACGTCCAACGTCGCACTCACCCATTTCATCATTGAGACGATCGACGCCGCAATCACGAGGACAGAGTCGGCATTCTTGTAACCGCTCCAATGCCGCCCCGGCGCGGCGCTTCAATTCCCCATTTCTGGCCAGTCGGAGGTAACCGGCTTGCGAGGCGCTGGCCGGTAAAACGAAATCGGAAGGACGCGAATTGGTACTCATAGATCAAATGCCATTTGCATGGAAAAGCTACCACCCACCGGAAGCACCACCACCACCGAAGGATCCGCCCCCACCGGAAAATCCTCCACTTGAAAAGCCCCCGCCGGACGACCAACCACCGCCGGAGCGCCAACCACCACCACCCCAGAATCCTCCACCGGAGCGACCATTCTGGAAAAATATAAAAAAAATCACAAAGGCAAGGATGATTCCTACAAAGAAGCCTGCGAAATACCATGCCAGGAAAAAGACCAGGAAAGCCGCAATGCCGCTTCCCGCAATACGACCGAAAAGGGCACGAAAAAAAAGGCCTGCTGCAAAAAAACCAAAAAAGAGCCAGGGGAAAAAGTGCCCTGTCAGAAAACTGAAACCTTTGCCGGGAACAACACCGGATTTTTCGGGTAACGGCAACTCCTCACCATGGACCAACTGAATGATCGCATCAACGCCAGCTTCAATTCCCCCACCCATATCTCTGGCCTTGAAATGAGGAGTCACAATATCCGCAATGATTTGTTTTGCCCGGGCATCGGGAATAGCGCCTTCCAGTCCATAACCAACTTCCAGTCGCATACGCCGATCAGCGGTGGCGATGAGGAAAATCACTCCATCATCCACACCTTTGCGGCCTACTTTGCTCTTTTCAGCCAGAGCTATGGAATACTCTTCAATGGTTTGGGCACCTGTGGTCGGAATGATGACCACAACGACCTGGCTCCCTTTTTCTTTTTCCAGATTGCTTAATTTAGAAACAATCCGGGCTTTCTCAGCTTCGGAGAGAACTCCTGAACGGTCCACGACATAGTCATTGATGTCAGGAAGGTTTGAGGACTCTGTTTCTGCATGGAGATTCGCATTGTGCAGACTACCGACCGGAAACAAAAACGTTATGAGAATCGATAAAATCAGTTTCTTTGATATACTTAGACTTCCAGCTTTCACTATTCTTAACCT
>JBNLFC010000025.1:0-15646 GCA_050305335.1 Leptospirales bacterium | reverse complement strand
GGAATATTCTGCTGCAATCTGAGTTCCATGTAGATGTAGTTATGGCGCAGCGGGAAAAGATATTTGAGGAGCTCTATCGAGCCAATCGAAATGACCTCTATGTCTATATCATCAGGTCCATTCGAGAAGAAAGCCAGGCAAGGGATCTTCTTCACGACACATTCCTGAACTTCTTTCAACACTTTGCAAATGCCAGTCCCCCTGAGGGTGATCATGGCCGTATGTACCTTTTTCGTATCGCCCGAAATCTCATCATCAATCATTCGAAAAGAGCATATATCCGGAAGGTAAACTTGAGTTCAGAAATGGAGCATCATAGCAGCGCTCTTTCCTCTGGCTCTGCGGAAGCAACACCGGAAGATTCTGTAGTTAATGAGATGAATCGAGATCGTCAGCTGAAAATCCTGGACTCTCTCTTACAAGAGCTATCCGAAAGGGATCGTAGCGCTATCATTCTTAGATACACTCATCAAATGCGCCTGGAAGAGGTTGCCCAGATTCTTGGCCTTTCGGTTTCCGGAGTATCGAGAATCATTCAAAAAGGCATCGATTTTCTGGAGCATCGCGCCAGGGAGCTGGAGAATAGTGGTTAATAATTATCTCTAAAATTGCTTTTGAGCTGAGTGATACAGGATGTATCCCGCTTGTGAGATTTTGTAGAGTATTGAAGCAAGGCTATTGATAGTTTTTTTCATAGCAAACAAAGAAAAGTGTGAAATCTTTTCTTGAATCTTGTCAATTGAGCGAGGAGAGGAAACATAAGCGATCGATTTCCAATCAAGTATATGCAGGACGAGGATCAAAATAAAGAAATAAGCAGGCTCATTTCACTGTTGAGCATTAAGCCGGATACCTCTGACCTGCCTGATTTTCAGACAGAGTGGGTGAACGAGAAGCCCCGGGTCCAGGTGACAGCCTCCTCCCTCAGGGGCCATGACTCCTTATTCCCTGTTCGGTTACTTTTCGAGCATAAGACTCTCAGTGCAATGGCCGCTCTATTTCTCGTGGCCATTGGCTTATCTGTTTTTCTTTTCAATTCCGGCAGAAATGACCGATGGAATATTGGCAGCTTGATTCCATTTTCGGGTCCAGGCGACCATGTAAGTGAAATCGAGCGGAAGCCTCTGCGTGGTGTGGCCATTCAAGTAGAGGGTAATATACAACTGATTCGACAAGGGCAGAGCGATCAGCTTTATACAGGCGATACTTTGATGGAGGGAGATAGGCTGATATCAACAGAATCGGGTCGCACAAAAATTTCCCTCAGCGAGGGGATGCTGGTGAGCATATCTGGCAACACAAACGTCTCTTTGACGCAGCTTCATCAATCGGGCAAAATGGGTAATCCGCGTTTTATTTCCATGGATCTGAAACGGGGGGAGCTTCTGGGGGTTGTGGAGAAGCTTCGGGCTGATGACCGTATAGAAACTGTCACTCCCACCGCTGTGGCAGGGGTTCGAGGGACAGCCTTTGCTGTGAAAGTGACTGCTGAATCGTCTGTTATAACAACGCTTTCGGGCAGTGTCGAGGTGAAAAAAGCGGACAGTGGAAATGCAGTGGTTCTGGAGCAGGGGGAAAAAGTAGAAGCCAGTATCTCCCCTTCCCTTATGAAAGAGAAGGCGGCTCCAGAGGTATTGAGAGTCAAGAAAGAGGAGGTAGCGGCCCTCAGTCAGGAAGCCCAATCTTTGAGTCGCTCTACACTGGATCTAGTCAGTAGTCTGAAATCAGTAAAAACCGAAAAAGAAATGAGTCAGATGTACGGCAGATCGCTGGAAATCATTAAATTGAGAAATGGAAGAGTATTTCGCGGAATCGTCGCATCTCAGTTTGAGCGCAAACTTGTAATACATACCCTTTCGGGTATACACCTGGTTGACGCTGATGAGGTGGATTCTATTCAATATGCGGAAGAACTACCCGACAGAACAGGAGAGTAACAAGAGTTCGAGTCGGAAATAAAAAGAAAAATGGATCAAATTTTCGGGATATGCTTTGTTATCCAAAATGAAATGACCGGTTCGACCGGGAAGAATACACAACAGGAGAAAAACAATGTTGAAGCTTAACAGCAAACGAGTAACCGGTCTTATGCTGATAATGGCTCTGGCCGTTTACTTCAGTGCCTGTTCAGGGCAAACCAAAAAAGATGCCCTGGAGAGCGTAATGGTGGTTACCTTTGTGCAGGGCGATGCACGTGTAATCCATACGGCCAATGGAGCGGAAGAACCGGCTATCGTTGGTATGGTGGTGAAAGAGGCAGACCAGATCAAAACGACGAGCGGAACTGTGGACCTTCAGGCGAAAAGTGGCAGTGCAGTTCGTGTGCGCGAATTCACAACTGTGACAATTGCGAAGCTGGCTGGAAAGGATGGCAAGGCAACCCGTGTTGATATGAATCACGGTAGTATTCTTGCTTCTGTTAAAAAGGCCTCCTCTGAGGAAGAGTTCTCTGTAGTTACTCCCACCGCGGTTGCGGGTGTGAGGGGAACGACTTTCTCCGTGGATGTTCAGGATGGTCAAAGACCTCACGTCAAAGTGGCGGAGGGCAAAGTTGCCATGTCTCCTCGAATCGCTGCTCTGGAAGAATTCACTCCAGAAGAGATCTCCAAAAGTGAGCAGCTGCAGAAACTGGCTACAATCCAGACTGCCGGTGAAGTTGTACTGGAGGACAATAACGAGGGTTCCATTGATCCAAAAATTGAAAACCGTGTGATCATGGTGAACAAAGCGCTACTGGAGGCTGTTAAAGAGGAGAAAAAGCCGGAACAGATCGACAGACTGCCAGAAGTGAAAGAGACTGTGAAACTGGCCAATGATTTGGCTGAGAAAAAAGTTGAGGCAATGGACGTGAAGCCCGCTGAATTCTCCGCCCAGGAACAAATTGATCAACAAACACTGGTGGCTGTAACTCCTGAGGTTCTTGCAAAAGTAGCAGGACAATCAACCAGCGATGGAAAACCCGACGTTGCTGCTGTGGAACAGCTGAAGGAGATTCGTGCTCAGCAAGAAGAAGTTGTTCTGAAGAAAATTGAAGAGGTGGCTGCTAAAAAAGGTCTTAATAGCGATGAAGAGATCAAAAAGCAGTACAACAAGCTGGAACTCATTCGAATGAAGTCTGGCGAGCAGATCCATGGTGCGGTGATTGCCCAGACCGGAGAGCTCATGGTAATTCACAGTGCCGATGGCGTGAAGAGAGTGAAAAAAGAAGATGTGGACTCTCAGGAATTTCTCTACTGAGAAAATTGCAGGTCCAAAAACGTGGAGTCCCCGGTAAGGGGCTCCGGAAAAAACCCGCCGGGGAAGGGCGGGTTTTTTTGTGCTTCGTCCAGTTATCCATTTTTTTTTGGATTTTAAAAAAAAGGTACACTCAAGACGCTTTTTCGGGGTATACCTGTTAATATGAGTAGAGACAAAAGGTTGGTTCTACCGGACGACAGGACCTGAGCATGGATTTTACCGCCTATAGACCCTATAATATCTGCATTTGCCATATGGTACCGGAGAAAGTAATTACCGACGCCATTGACGGGGGAGCCGACAGTTTTAAAAAAATTCAGGAAGCAACCCACGCGGGCACCGGTTGCGGCACTTGCGAAGACCGAATCCTGAAAATTCTACAGAAAAAGAAGGAAGAGAAGCGTTAGCCTTTCCATGATAGACTTGCCGCAATGGAACTTCCGGGGGTTTTTGGCTGATGGGTGAGTATTTTTCCTTTTCAAGAGTAATATTCTCCGGTGGGCCTACTATGGTGGTTCTGGTAGCAGCCTTCCTGGTTGTTCTCATCGTTGTCCTCGAACGTGCCCTCTATTTTCGAAAGATTCTACCGGATCACTCCGCATTGAATGGAATTCTCGATCAGATAACAGGTGGCGACATTCAGCAGGCCCGGGCTCGCCTTGCGGCACTGAATGGCCCCATGGTAGCTATGCTGCTTGAGTGTCTGGATGCTACTCAGGAAAAACCAGGTCAGTTTCGGTTTGAAGAGGCAGATTTCGACGAAGCCAGGGGGCGTTCCATTGCCACCTCTCTGCCTGTCATGGAGCGTTATTTGAACCTTCTTGCCACGCTGGGCAATATTTCACCATTTATTGGACTTCTGGGAACGGTTCTGGGGATTATTCGGGCTTTCTTGAGCATAAGTGATGGAGCTGCCGGTAACATGGCCGGGCTGAACGCCGGCATTGCCGAGGCGCTGGTAACTACGGCTGCGGGCCTTGCGGTCGCTATTCCTTCTGTAGTTGCGTATAATGTATACAGGGGGAAAATCGATACTCTACTTTTGCAAATGGAAGTGTGGGCCAGTCGTGTTAAATCTCGTCTGAAGCGTAGCATGGTGGAAAAATGATCGATTACCAGCGCTATCGTCAGAAGAAGTTAATCTCTTCCCTGAATCTCACACCGTTTACGGATGTCGTACTGGTGCTTTTGATCGTCTTTATGATTTCGGCACCGGGAATGCTGAGTTCGGTATTGCCCATACATCTTCCCAGGGCATCGTCTGGCGATCCCGGTACCAGAAAAGGCATGGTCATAGGGCTGGAAAAAGGAGGGGAGCTTTACCTGAACGGTGAAGCGGTTACTTCCGATCAGTTACAGAGTCGTTTGCAGGAACTGGCGAAAGAGAAAAACGCAGAAGCCATAACTCTTCAAGCCGATTCTCGTACGGAACACGGTCGGGTGGTGGAAATACTGGATATGGTTCGCAAGGCCGGTCTGGATGAGGTTTCCGTCGGGACAATTCGCTAAGAGAGGATGTGTTATTGAACCCACTGGATTTTTTGCTCTCCCGACCGGGAGACCGAATTATAAGCCAGGCCAGGTATTACGCAGGCCTGCTCTCTCTTTTATCTTTTCTTGCTCCTCTTCCTATTGTTTCCTTTTTGGTTTTCCTTTATCCCGATAGTCGGTTCCCCTTCTTTTTTTTTCTGCTTGGCACTGCTCTTGAGTGGATTCTCGGATGGTTCCTCTTTCTGGCCCTGGATAGGAGATGGCTTACCATGAGGCGGTTTCTATCGCTGGAGATGATGCTCCGGATCGTTTTTGGACTTCCTTTCACTGTGATGGCCGCCTCGTCTGCCCCTCACAGATACTGGGCTTATTTGCGCTTTGCCCCTATGCTGCTTGGTCGCAGGGCCCTTTCCGGCAGGGCAGGGGCTATCTATTATGACTCTCTCTTTCTGATTGCTCTTGCCGGTGTGCTTTTCTGGAGAGGTGAAGGGACACTGGACAGGGCGGACTGGATCAACTGTCTCTTCTTTTTTTCAGTAACTTTTTTGCAGATGGTCGCTCAGGAATATTGGATTAAAAGCAGCAAAAAGAGTGTGCGAGGAGGTCGAAAAAGGGGCCTTTTACGGTGAATCTAATTGACCCCTGACCTCCACTGGACCGTGATGCTATGGAAAAGAAAATGAATGAGCGAGATACAGAGGAGGGAGATCTTCAAGATCGGCGGACCAGTAATTATAGGTCCGATCTGGGAACTACCCGCACAGAAACAGTCACTCTGCCTGGAATCCGGACCCAGTCAGGCTATGAGTTCTCTCAGGTGGAACTCTCTTACATGACTCTGGGCAGACTCTCTCCCAAAAAAGACAATGCCATACTCCTTACTCACGCCCTTTCGGGTAACGCGCATGTGGCTGGAATCCATGACGCCACAGGCAAACCGGGCTGGTGGGATTTTCACGTAGGTCCGGGCAAAACCATCGACACAGATCGTTTCTTTGTGATTGCTTCTAACGTACTGGGAGGGTGTGATGGGAGTACGGGACCTTCCTCCATCAACCCCCTTACGGGACAGCGTTATTCCATGTCCTTTCCTCCTGTCACCATCCGGGACATGGTAGCTGCTCAAGTGCAGTTGATAGACTATCTGGGTATAGATAGACTCTTTGCCGTAGTCGGTGGGAGTATGGGCGGCATGCAGGCGCTGGTATGGGCCGTGGACTATCCGGATAGAGTTCACTCCTGCGTTCCCATTGCAACTTCCATGGCACATTCGGCCATGCAGATTGCTTTTAATGAGGTAGGGCGTCAGGCAATTTTAACAGACCCTCTCTGGAATCATGGCGATTACTACGATTTGCCAGACCGTCCCGAGCACGGTCTGGCTGTGGCACGCATGGTGGGTCATGTAACGTACTTAAGTGAGTTTTCCATGCGTACCAAGTTCGGTCGACGCATTCAAAGACCGGCTTCTCCGGAAGATCTCTTTCCAATATTCTTTTCCGTGGAAAGTTATTTGCAATATCAGGGGGAGAGTTTTGTAAAAAGATTTGATCCTAATACTTATCTCTACATTACCAAAGCTCTGGATATGTTCGATCTTCTGGAAGGGAAGACTGCGGCGGAGGTGATTTCCCGTGTCAAGAGCCGTTTTCTGATCATCTCTTTTGAATCGGACTGGCTCTATCCTCCATCCCAATCCAGGGAGCTTGTAAAAGCTCTGAAGCGCTCCAATGTCACGGTAACTTATACTAACCTGGAGACTCCTTATGGCCACGACTCTTTTTTAATCAAAAATCCCGAATTGACGCGCATTGTTCGAAATTTTCTTTTGATGGAATACCAGAATCTTAGATCTCTGGAAGCGGGTGACGTGCGATACGTTGCGGAGAATAGTTGATGTATTTGCATATATATGACAGAGCCTTCTCCTGGATCCCGGAAGGCTCGAGGGTACTGGATCTTGGAACAGGGGATGGTACATTTCTCGAACGGCTCGTTCGTGAAAAGCGTGTCATTGGAGAGGGCGTGGAGCAGAACCCGGAGATGGTGATGCGATGCATAGAAAAGGGACTGACCGTGCACCAGGGAGATGTCCTTGATGGACTGGACCAATATGGAGACGATTCCTTTGATATTGCGCTCCTTATAGGAACATTTCAGGAATTGGTTTACCCCCACAGGGTAATACGGGAAGCCTTCCGGGTTGCACGCCGGATTCTTGTGGCTTACCATAACTTTGCATACTGGAAGATTCGTCTTCGCCTCGTCGTGGAAGGGAGGGTGCCGGTCACTGTTTCCATGCCCGACCAGTGGTACGACACTCCCAATCGCAACTATTGTTCCATTATGGATTTTAAAAATATGTGCTTCAGCCAGGGATTTGTGGAGGAGCAATGCGACTACTTCAATTCCTCAACATCCATGAGACTCTGGCCAAATTTAATGGCGGAAGAGGTCCTTACTTCGCTCATGCTGCGGCGATAGTAATCCCTGAAGGTTTGTTTTCTCCAGATGCTTCTTACCCGGTGTGTTTCAGGCGCACCGCAAAACCGTTCACGGTTTCGAGACGAGTTCTTATTCCATAAGAATCAGTATTTCAACCCTCCGGTTTTTAGCTCGACCTTCAGGCGTCTCGTTGGTTGCCACAGGTTTTGATTCTCCATAGCCTTTAAAAGAAAACCTGGCAGGATCCATTGCTGGCTCTTTCTTCAAGGCTTCCAGAACTGATCTGGCTCTGGACTCAGAGAGTTTCTGGTTATGTTCTACTGTGCCCCTGGAGTCCGTATGACCCATAATACGAATCTCATAGCCTGGCTGGGCTGCAAGAGTGCGGGCAACGTCGATAATAACGCTTTTCGCCTCGGGAGAGAGAGTGGAAGAGTCTGTATGAAATAATATGTCCGGGAAGTCCAGGATCACTCCGTTTTTATCCCTGCGAACCTTTACATCGCCATGCTTTTCCATCTGCCTGGCGACCTCTTCTTCAACCCTCTTTTTTTGTTCCTCGGTGGAGCGGCGCTCTTTCTTGTAAAATGAGCGAATATTGTATGCAAAATGGAGGGGAGAGCCATCGGACAGTGTGAAAGTGTACATGAGGCGATCTCTGTCATATGCTGGAATACCATTTTCTCCGTCAAAAAAGAGTTCATCCATTGAGACACATTGAATGCGGATTACACGTGACTTCCTATTCCTTACATAGTGATCGTATTTATATGTGTAGGTGATGTGATGCATTTTTTTGCGCGCAACACCTTCTATTTCTGGTATTTCCATTCCCTTATACTCGTAAGAAACATCAATTGGCACAGAGATCTTCACTCCCTCCAGAATCATCACTTCAGCGGCAGGCGCCCTCCAGCGTTCACCCGGTTTGAGAGCTCTGTCCGGGAATGTGGGTAAGCTTCTCAAATTGGGCATATAGAAAGAATCGCCGACCAGATACGCTCCCCGGGGATTTATCTGAAATCGGGATGAATAAGTTTCATCTTGACGATAGTCGCCTTTCCCCGCCGGTTCACGAGAATATGTATAGAAACTGCCTTCTAGCTCTGTCTTATCCTCTATCACCCGGTCTCCCTTCAGGACTATGCGATTTTTTTCATCACGGGAAGCATCCTTTCCCGTGACGCCGGGGCGGGTAATTTGCTGGAATTTATCCACAATTAAAAGATCCCCCGCCTTCAAATCAAACTGGTTCCACCTCCCATTTTCTCTGGCTTCAAGGGGGCGGACGTAAAAAAAGGAATTGGGCGGGAAAAAGATCTGAAATAAAAGGAAAAAAAAGAGCGAGGATATCAGAAATCGAGCGGAATTTTCCGGTACTCTTTTCAAGAAAAGGATTCGAGTCATATTTCATTCTCGTCTTCTTTAAATATTACTTGATGGGGAGTAGTGACCCTGTGAATAATATTGAAATAGCCTCGAAAATGTAAAATCGTTGCGGGACCACAGGCAGCCTGTGATACTGGCGAAAACTGAAGGGGCTGAGGATCAAACCACACAGATCCCCTGTGTCAGGGTGGTAGGAATAGTGATACTGGAAGGACTGCATCATATATCATTGGGAAGTTCCGATCTGAAAAGATCCATAGCCTTTTATACAAACATCCTGGATTTTGAATCTGTGGAGGAGTCGGAAGGCCATGCCATGCTCCACCTGGATCCGGTGCATATTCGATTAAATTACATCGAAGGATACAGATCCAGAGTGCAGAATCCCGGTGAGATCTGTCTCTCTTTCATTCTTGACGTGGATGATTTTACAGACGCACTGGAGGAACTGGAGAGTCAGGGTATCGAGATCATCAAAGGACCAGTGGTGATCGAGGGGGGGGAATCCATTCTGATATCCGACCCGGACGGGAATCTCCTGGAACTCTTTTATAACGAATAATTCTTGTTCAGTTTGATTTCACTCTAAAAAATAGGGGAAGGAAAGCCTCACTGATGCTACGGAATGCAATATTCAGACTCTTCTCCTTCGTGGGCTCCCTGCTGGATCGAATATTTGCCGCTGCCGGGGCCTTTGTTTTCAGTCAAATGCCGGCACTCATGACTCAGTACCTGACTCTATTGAGAGGTGCCATGGTGGAATCCGGTCGGCAATATGCGGCCATTCATGCGCAGGCTGCGGCCGCCGGCAGAACCGTAGATCAGTTTATAGCAAAGCATCTGCAGAGTTCAGACCCTGAGTTTATGGCTTCGGGCCGGGTGATGGACGCAACAGTGCAACGTTACATGGATTACCGCGATGCCATCCATGCCATCCAGAGCAGTCCTGCATGGAAAAAGCCTTTTCTTATGCTTTATCATCTAGATTTTAATCTGGTGCTTTCACTGAAGCTTTCACCCACTATCCCCATCAGCTACGAGGCTGCAGTGTATGCTCTGGTCGGAATGATTTTTGGAATGCTGGTCTACACTCTTTTTATTTGGTCTCCCCTGACGCTTCTATTCGGAGATCGGGCTGGAAGAAGGAGCCGCCAGTAGTATGGGACACAAAGGAATGTTACACAGCTGGCTGACTGCCTCAAGTTGACAGCTTATTATTGCTACCGATGAGTGATTCTCCCCCCGGAAAAGCGATTCTTCTTGTAAATACAGGGTCACCCGATTCCTGTAAAACCTCCGACGTTCGGCGCTATCTGCGTCAATTCTTAAGTGACCCGGCAGTGATGGATATTCCAGCTCTGCTACGCTGGGTTTTGTTGGAGTTGTTCATTCTGCCATTGCGAAGCAGTCGTTCTGCCCGATTGTATCGTTCCATATGGCGGAAAGATGGTCATTCACCTCTGGTATTTCACTCAAGGGCTCTTGCGGAAAGTCTTGCACAGGCTCTTCAGAAGACTCACCCCCATGTGAAGGTAGTCCTTGCTATGCGCTATGGAAATCCTTCTCTTAAAACCGTATTAAAGGAACTGGAAACCATAGGGGTGGGAAGCATTCTGATATTTCCCCTGTTTCCCCAGTATGCATCCGCGACATCGGGTTCGGTTCTCTCTTTTGTATACAGGAGGATTTCTCAATGGCGAAATCCTCCTGAAGTTACCTCTTATCGTGACTTTCATTTTCGCCGCGAGTTTCGTTTAGCTCTACTGGAATCGGTCAGACGAGAAATGCGTTTAGCAATAGAGAGAGAAAGCCGCCCCATTTCATTTATGCTTTTTAGCTTCCACGGACTACCTGTGACGCATTTAAAAAAATCGGATTTGCATGCTAGCTGCCTCTTATCGGAGAATTGTTGCCATACACTTCATGAGAAGAACCGCTGGTGCTATCGTGCTCTGTGCTATGACCTTTCCCGTGATCTGGCCCGGGGGCTTGGTCTTAAGGATGGGGAGTGGGGCGTTTCGTTTCAGTCCAGAATGGGACCAACCCAATGGATCGGTCCGCATACAGAAGATTTGCTGGTATCTCTCGGTGAGAGCGGTACAACGCATCTTGCGCTGGTAGCTCCCTCCTTTGTGGCGGATTGTCTGGAAACGCTGGAGGAGTTGTCCATACGTGGCAAGGAGATCTTTATGCAGAGTGGGGGCGGTGCTTTCTCTTACCTGCCTGCTTTAAATGCAGGGCCGGAGTGGGTGGAAGGTCTTGCCAGAATGGTGGCTGAGGATTGGAAGTTATCAACTCACCCCTGACTTCGGCGTTATTTCAATCTCCTTCCCCGGCCGATTTCAGGCGAAATGCTTCGCAATACTTTCGGCTACCTGTGGGCATGCCGACCATGGTACTAAAACAATCTGCTTCTTTAAATCGGCCCAGCCCCATAAGGGTTGTGCGAGCCAGTTGCCTGAATTCTCCATCCTCCATGCCACGGTTGGCAAGAATTGCATTTAATCGCAGAAGTTCTATATATGCCTTATCGTAATCTTTCCACTTGAGACGCAATTTGAGCAAATAGACCCGCGAATCATATTCGGTATCAGGAGATTGAGCGGAACCTTGAAAAAAGTTGGCTGCCCTATCCAGCATGTCGGTGTCATTGCTATTCCAGCCCAGACGAAGATAGATTTTACCCAGCAAAAATTGCAATGATGGTGTTTCGCGATCCGAGGCATAATAGAGTAATTTGTTGAAGGTTTTCAGCGCTTCTCGCGGTGCGTAGCAGGCCAGTACAAACTTATCAATAGAGCACTCTCCAGTCTGGATAGGATCGGGTGCTACTCCTCCCGTGTAAATTCGAAGGGCCTCGATATAGCGGTTGTCGCCTTTTAACGAAGACAGAGTAAGCAGCTCTTTTTCAGAAGGAAAAATATACTCTTCTTTCCCTTCTTCAGGATTTTTCTGTACTCTATCTCGATAGGCGCGAACCTCCTGGAAATTTACATAATCTCCATAGGCCAGTATGCCAGCATCGGGTCGACACAGGGCATTCCCAACACGACTGATCACCATGGGGAGAAGTATATCTCCCTTATCAGGAATTCTATGAATTGCCCGGGGAATTTCATATGCATAGTCCATGGCATTCATCAAATCTTCCATTGAAGCCAGAAGCTGATCCCGGTGGCTGATCCAGTAGCTATCAGGCTCGATGAGATGACGTTCCAACCCTCCTGACTCGTTTTCCCTGGAAGCTCTAGCCAGAGTCCAATGTTTTGTGGTTTCGAGCCAGTCGGGTCGCAGACGAAAATCTGGAGGTACAAAGTTACGCGGCAGCATTTGGCAAGTGTCTGCCATCAGATCCAGCCGCACACCCTCATCAACGCCCAGGCGTCCACAGGCTCCATCGCTCAGGGAAGTTGTGCAGGGAAAGCCTTTCCCGGGGGAGTCAATTTGCTGAAGAACAGGCAAAAGATATTTGTCGAACGCGTATTGGGGTTCCTGGCGTCCCGGATTTGGACGGTGGGCAAAGAAATAGCTCAATCGGCTGAAGAGATAGCCGCGATCGGGGGTCCAGACAGGCACTCCGCCGTTGAGTCGCTGGAGTGCCATTCGCAGATAGGTCTGGTGGGGGGACAGAAAAAAGTAACCGCCTATGAGCCAGATGGAGAGAGCAATTATGATTGCTTTCCATTGTTTGAGCAACTGTCGTATAAAAAGTTTCAACATGCGCTTCCTTCGATCATAAGGATGGGCACTGCTTCTGTCACTACAAAAAGGGATGGCCCTCAGATGAGGCCCATGGGATTCAGGTATATGGCGACTTCAAAAGCGAAAGATGTAAAAAGAAAACACCGCAAATCTAAACAGCGGGCAAAGAAGAAACGGCTGGAGGGGAGATCGGGTAAGAAGGCTTCCTGATATCTGGTAGCTTCTCTCCACTGCCGATCTTTTAAGACCCATGCGGGCTTCCCCGCTTTTTTTGCTCCTCCTTCTTCCGGTAGTTTTTTCGGCCGGAATTCCTGACTCAGTTCCGTTAGCCGATATTTATTTGAGAGAGGCATATGAGGCCTCTTTAAACGGCAATGATAACCGTGCCCGGGAGTTGTTGGAACATTTTTTTCATGATGGGAAGGAAAGCGCATATTCTCGTTTTTTTTCCGCTCAGATCCATGCCCGGCTGGGTGATCTGGAAGGTGCTGAAAAAGAGGCCAGACACGCCATAGAGCTAGATCCAACAGTGCCCCGATATTTCTTGATTCTGTCCGAAATCCTTGCGAAAGAAAAAAAGAACCATGAGGCTCTGGAGGTGCTGGAACAGGCCCGGGGACGCTTTCCCGAACAGGGGGAGGTAGAATTCTATCTGGCCGAGAGTCTGAATCAGGCAGGTCGCTCTGACGAGGCCCGCATTCACTACAGGCAGGCTCTCTTTCATCTGGATTCCGGCTCTGTCCAGGCCCATGCGTTTCGCAGCATTGCCAGCTGGCGGCTTGCCATGAGCTATCTGGCAGCAAATAATCGGGAGAAAGCTCTGGTTCATCTGCTTCGATATGAAGAGGCAAATCCAGATCGTCTTTACGCAGCCTTTTTGCTGGGTCATGAAATCTATTTTCATCAGGGAAAACTGCGACGCGCTCAGGAACAGTTTCAGAAGATCCTCGCAGCCGGGGAAGAAGAGGCGGTCAGGCAAAAGGTGGATCTTTTTGCGGTCTATTCGGCCTCGGGAGAAATTGCATTTTTAAACAGAGATCCCGCTGCAGCGGTTTTCCTTCGCAGAGCAGTACAACTTAGAAAGGACGATATACTGGACTCTGGGCTGTTGCACATTCTTCTGGGCAATAAGCGCTCCGCTCTGAACCTGCTTCTGACATATGCCCGCGAGCATCCGGATAACCTCTTTGCACGTTATGGATTGCTGCAACTGCTCAAAGACAATCCGCGTCAGGATGTGTATGAATCAGAGCTGCGATTTGTGGCTATGCTGGCTTCCAGCTATTCTCTCCATCACTTAAGCATCAAGCTCTACGCTGAAGCGATTCGGCTAAAACGAACCCATCCCTCTTCCGGTGAAGAGGACCTTTCCCGGCTTCTGGAGAGTCTCTCTCAGGAGTACGGGGCACTGGCGCAAATGCGAAGGAGCAGGCTCTATGCATTGCAGGCTCTGGCACACGAAGAGGAGAAAAAGAAAGATCCTTCAGACGGGCGTCTATCCTCTTTGCGTCTCTACGTGGCCCGCCTCGCTGACGTCTCCAATACGGCCGAGGCCAATGCCTCACTGGTGCTTTGCGATAGAGTCATTGAGACGAATGCAGAGAGCTCAATGGCTTATTTTACGAAGGGGCTGATCCTTCTGGAAATGGAGAGATACACAGACTCTTTAAAAGCTTTTCATCAAGCCATTGAACTCGACCCGGACAATGTTGTATTTTATTTTTACAGGTCTCTTGTCTATGACCGGGCCGGTGATTTCAAAAATACTGAAAAAGATCTGCTTTTTGTGCTCGAGAAAAAACCTGACTATGCAGAGGCCGCCAACCATCTGGGTTACCTGTACGCTGAGCGAGGCATCGAGAATCAGCGTGCTCTTGAATTGATTCAAAAAGCTGTGGATATTTCGCCTACCAATGGAGCCTACCAGGACTCGCTGGGGTGGGTTTACTATCGCATGGAAGACTACGAGAAAGCTCGCTATCATATCCAGCTGGCCTCATTGATTCTCGCTGAAGAGGAGAAAGAGGATCCTGTTGTTTACAGCCACCTCGGTGATGTATATGAAAAACTGAATTATCCGCTGAAGTCTCTTATTTCCTACAGGAAGGCACTTTTTTTACTGGAGAAGCGTACAAAGTTGGTAGAGGGTTTGCGAGTGACCGATTCGGGGCGACAAGAGGATAGAAAGCTGGCAGCTGAAATTCGTGAGAAAATCGATCGATTGACGATCAAAACAGGGAGCTGATTGTTATACATGAAAAAAGATATGTTGAGTGAAAAATCTTTTAAGTCACCGTTGTTGAGTAAATCCCCTGAGATGATCAAGTATATCCTGTTTGTAGTGCTTCTCACTTCGTGTGCCACTACGGAGCAAATTGTAGAGGATCCACTCATTGCCAGCGATGTGCAGATGATTCGACAACTCTACACTCCATCTGCGTGCATAGAGAGCAAGTTTCGTTTAAAAATGAAATCTCCTGAGCAATCCAGAAGTGCTGACGGGGTAATCTATTCCGATATCGAAAAAAAGCGAATACGCATTGATTTGAAAGACCCGCTCTTTGGAATTCGGGTAGCTCAGCTTGTAACGCAGGAAGAAAAAGTTTTTGTGAAAAATTTCGGGAAACCCATGAAAGAACTTCCTCTGGGAGATTTTGAGGTAAGCGGAATGGGTGAAAGCTCCATCTACCTTCCATTTACTCTGTTTCAGAGTCTCATGCAAGGCTCTCTGCCGGAGTCTGTTTATCTATCACGAAAGCGAACACGCACTGCCGATGGCCAGTTGTCCATCGAAACGGCTCTGCAGGGTGCCAGTGCCGAATATTTTTTTCGATCCAACCGACTGAAGAGCATCTCTTACAGGAGGTCTTCTACGGGAGATCGAATTGAGGCGGAATTCGCTGGCAAACTCGGAGATAGTGCTTATCCACAGGAATTAGAATTGAAAGGGGGGAAGGGTGATTCCCTCAATAATGAGATGAAGATTCATTTCCTTTCGGTGAAGAGCCGTCAGAATTGTGGTGATTCGCTTTTTCGGCCCCCTGTAGACTCATAAAAAGTGCTATGGAGATCCATAGAGGAGTCACTGACTCGTCGTCCAGCAGATAGCATTGGGCCAGAGATGCGAGAAAAAAGGTAATCCAGCCTGCAGCCATAATCCTCCCTCTGTCGGAAGAGAGGCTTTTTCCCACAATGACAGCAATCAACAGGAGGTAAAGGATCGCAGCCGGGACTCCTCCTGTTGCTGCCATATGGAGCAAGTCATTGTGAGCGTGGCCATCGGGGGTATTTTCCACAAAATAGAGTGTATCGGGATAGGCAAGTTCATACTGTGTTTTCCAGAGTTTTGCCGCTTTCTGGAAATTACCAGGACCTACTCCCA
>JBNLFC010000024.1:0-15793 GCA_050305335.1 Leptospirales bacterium | reverse complement strand
AATTGGGTATGGGTGAGGTGGAAAGGGAAAGAAGGGTGGGTCATGGAAACGAGCGTTCGTTCTGTGACTACCCATCGTACTGACGAGCCTTCGGGTGTGCAATTTTTCGAACAATTTCCTCTTTATTCTTTTCCCTTCAAGACAGAGCTATACGATGCCGAATCTTTACAGGGATTGCCACCCCATGAAATTCCGGAAGGAAAATTACCGGATGAAAGCAGTATTGCCGACAGCATTGAATACTTTTACTTTGCCCGTCTGTCCACAAAGCAAGATATTCGGGTTTTAGTTGTTGCTACCTTGCAGCAAGAAAGCGAAGGATTGCTGTTGACTTTGATTACCTACAATAATGAAGGAAAGCCCATTGCGGATTTCGATTTAAAAACCGATATCAGTTCCGGCGATCTTTATTACATACGAGATTCCGAAATTGATGCCGCCCTGGAGATTCGCGTTACAGAGCTGGAGGTGAGCGGGCAATATGTGGGCGAGGAATTCAAAAAAACTTCGAGCAGCAAACGAATCTCCAGGTATGGTGTGCAAAATGACGGAACAATCCGGCTCATTTCAGGTCCGGGGATTCATTCGCCTTCTACGGAGCCACCGGAAGATGGTACAGAGAGTGAGACCATATAACGGCCCATCCGGTAAGGTTTTCTTTAATAGGAAAAGCTCTCAATCCATGATTTCTCGAAAACGCTGAAACAGGATCATCTCTTCTTTTTTCATTCTTGTACGCATCATTGCCATCATTCTGGCGGAATCCTGAAGAAAGCTCCTGGCCAGAGACCCTTCTCTATATTTCAGAAAAAAATCGTTCACTTCTCTCATGATTTGCTCTATCTCTTCGCTGAATCTCCGATCAAGTTCGGTTAGCTCAGGATGTTTCTCCAGCAACTTGTGGAAAGGCTTGTAAACGAGCTCCTGCTCTTTCTGCATATGAGATTGAATTAACGCTTTCGCTTCATTGATCGCCGCCATGCCGCGATCGGTTGCCAGGCCCGAGGTGGCTATTGTCTTCATAAGGAGCGAAATCCGGAGGTGCTCTTCCTGCAACTCTTCCATTACAGAAATCGCTGTGGCTGTATTATTCATAGGGCCCCACACAACTTTCATTCTATCAAGAAATCTGTCCCACGGCCGAGGGAGTGATGTCTGATAATGCAATGCGAAAGTATATGTTTTCACATTGAAAAATCGGTATCTATCCCTCTATTTCATAGAATAAATAGAGGGACGAAAATTTCTACAAACAAAAAAATGTACGAAATATGGGGCGTTAAAATTCTTACACTTTGCTGGCTTTTTTGCAAACTTTCGTAAACCGGGGATGCATTCTCTAGCCCGCAGAACAAATTTTGAGGCGATTTTAAATGTTTATTCGCTGTTTATTCGCTGATTGTTTGCTCCGGTGGCAGAGCCTTTTGCTCCACACTGGCAGAAATATAGAAAAGAGTAATGGACAGAGCTGCAACAAAGGCTACCACACCCAGAATAATCCATTTTACCGGATCCATATCATTTCCCATTGAAAACTCCCTCAAGATAGCTAATCCTTCATCAGTCAGTAGCTGGATTTAGCGGTCAACACAATTGAACACCAAGCTGCCGCCGATGCCAGATTCCTTCGTCTTATTTCAAGCAATGAGTACAAATTCTACGGAGAAAAGTCAGCAAATCATGGCAGAGTTGATTCGGGAACACCTGCCCATGCTTCCCCCCCTGCGCCTTGCTACCCCTTTTTATCGCTGGTTGACCTATCCACCGGAAACTCTTCTTACCGGAGAAAGTAGAGAAAACGAAAGCGCTGATAAATTGAATAGTTTACCATCAGAATTATTGCGACAGGAGCAGCTTTTCCGTTCTCTGATATTTGGCCCTGGAGAGCTTTTTTGCGATCCCCTTTTTTTTAAGGAGCTACGCCAGAATTTGCTGCCATTGCTACCGAATGATTCGATGCGCATCTGGTTTCCCTTCGCAGGAACAGGTAGCGATCTTTTTTCTCTGGCAATCCTGGGCAGGGAGCTACCCCAAAAAAAAATCCGGATTGATTATTCGGAATTCAATCCACTGGCCAGGGTGTATCTCCGAAGAGGATATTTGCCTGCCGATGAGCTTCGTATGAATGGAGTCAATTATCTTAAATCTGGCGGCAAGGCCACACTGGATGATTATCTGGAAGCAAATTTCGATGGGGTTTTTATTAAGAGCAGCATTATCAACGAACTCTATTACAAAGATTGGCAACCGGTCCAACCGGATACTGCCGCAAAGATTTCACCCGCTGGAACGACTGCTTGCTATGATATCATAATTATGCGCAATTATCTTCTCTTATTTAAGAAAGAGGCACAACCTGCCATTCTGGCAAATATTCTCATGGAATTAAAGACCGGAGGATTGCTCATTGCAGGGAGAAAGGAGATGCTGCCTGGTTCTTCTATGGAAAAAATTGATCAGAACGTTTTAAGTTATTACAGGAAAGTGGAATAATGAGATTCCGGGGCAGGAAGTTTTGAGCGACCATAGAAGTATTGTTTTAATGGGGGCTTCCGCGGGGGGGGTTGAGGCTTTCACAGCCATTTTTGAAAGACTGACGTCTCCTATTTTTGTTCCCATAGTGGCAGTGCTTCATGCTCATCCCGATACCAGAAGTCTACTTCCGCTGTTCACTACCAGATCTTCCCTGCCCATTGTGGAAGCGGAAGATGGAGATATTCCCCGCCAGGGCATCATCTATCTTGCTCCGACCAACTATCATTTGCTATTGGAAGCAAACGGACAATTTGCCCTCTCTGTCTTCGAGTGGGACCACTATAATAGACCGGCCATCAATCCTCTATTCGTTTCTTCCACCTTCCATTATGGCTCCTTTGTCTCAGCTTTCCTTTTTTCTGGAGCCAATGAAGATGGTACAGAGGGATTGAAAGCTATAAAAGATGCAGGAGGATCGATCTATGCCCAGAACCCTGAAGAGGCAAGTGTGGACCTTATGCCTCGCAATGCGATTGAATCGATTTCAACCTTAACCGGAGTGGTGACAACCGGTGAAGTTGTGCAAATTATCCAGAGGTTGAGATAAGACCATTCTCTGCTTTTGAAGATTTTTAACGCCTTTTTGAAAGGCAATTGCCATGAGGACGTTTTTTCACCATTATACTCAATAATATGAAGCTGGTAATTCCAAAAGAGATGACCCATGGTGAAAAACGAGTCGCCCTGGTTCCTGAATCGGTCATAAAACTTCAAAAAATAGGTCATACCGTTCATTTGCAGAGGGGAGCCGGAGAGCCTGCGGGTTTTCCCGATTTTCTTTATGAAAAAGAGGGTGCCACTCTTGTGGATGATGTCTCTCAACTTTATGGTTCAGCGGATCTGATTTTAAAAGTAAATCCACCATCTCTTCATCCTCAAACCAACACCAATGAGCTTCAGATGATGCGAAAGGGTTCCATGCTGGTAAGCTTTTTTTATTCCATGAGCAATCCGGAACTTGCCAGGCTGGCGGCCTCCTGTGGTGTGCAGGTAATTGCTATGGACGCCATTCCCCGCGTTACCAGAGCGCAACGAATGGATGCGCTCAGCTCCCAGACGAATCTTGCCGGATACAAAGCAGTCATTCTGGCCGCAGACCATCTGCATAAGATTTTCCCTCTTTTAATGACCGCAGCAGGAACCATTACACCTGCAAAAATTGTAATTCTGGGAGCGGGCGTGGCAGGTCTACAGGCCATTGCTACGGCGAAACGACTTGGGGCAGTAGTCGAAGTCTCGGACGTAAGGCCCGAGACAAAAGAGCAGGTGCAATCCCTTGGTGGGAAATTTATCGAGCTTCCATCCGGTGAAAATTTGGCTGGAGAGGGGGGATACGCAAAAGAGGCAAGCGCCGAATTTCTGGCAAAGCAGCAGGCATTATTGCGAAAGCATATATGCGAAGCCGATGGGGTAATTACGACCGCTCAGGTACCTGGCAAAAAAGCTCCGGTTCTCATTACCGCTGATGTGGTAAGAGACATGCAACCGGGCGCGGTTATTGTGGATATGGCTGCTGCCACGGGAGGTAATTGCGAATTAACCGATCCGGGCAAGACCATCCAGATACATGGAGTTACCATTGTTGGTCACACTAACTTGCCGGCGGAACTTGCTTATCACGCCAGTCAGCTCTACAGTCGCAATATACAGGCATTGCTGGAGTATTTGACAGAGGATAGATCTATCCAGCTCAATCAGGACGATGAAATCGTAAAAGGCGCACTGATTACTTATAATGGTGAGATTGTTCATGAAAAAACGCGGGCATTGACAGGCCAGGATTGACCTCTTGCTTGATCAAGTTGCCGATCGTGGAGTGTGGTCGCTCTTTCACTTCAAGAGCGACTTTTGAGAAGGAGATATTATGGAATTACACGAAATAATAATGTTGATCACAGTATTTGTGATCTCCATTTTTCTTGGCTTTGAGTTAATCTCTAAAGTGCCGCCGACTCTCCATACACCACTTATGTCCGGTTCCAATGCTATATCCGGAATAACTATTGTGGGCTCTCTTGTATCGGCAGGATCAGGTGGTCCCAATCTGATTTCGATTCTGGGGTATCAAACCAGTCTTTCGGCCATTCTGGGTTTCATTGCAATAGTCTTTGCTACAATTAACGTAGTAGGTGGTTATCTGGTTACCGATCGAATGACGCGAATGTTCAAGAAACGGTGAGGCAGTAGATAAATGGAAATAAAAGATCTTTTAATTATCGCCTATCTGATCGCATCGGTTCTTTTTATCACGGGGATTAAACAACTGAGCAAAGTCAAGTCGGCCCGGCGTGCAAATGCCCTTTCTGCTCTGGGAATGCTCATTGCCATTGTCGCCACCTTGCTGGATCAGGAGATACTTACTTTTGAATTGATCATTGCGGGGGTGATTGTGGGGTCTCTGATAGGTCTTCTTTTTGCCCTGAAAGTAAAGATGACCGGTATGCCACAAATGGTGGCTTTACTCAACGGATTTGGCGGAGGTGCATCGCTTCTGGTAGCTACCGGAGATTACTTCCGGTCAGGAGGAGTAACGGAACCTTTTGTCAATGTAACAATATTTCTTTCCGTTCTTGTGGGTGGAGTCACCTTCACTGGCTCCATTGTAGCCTGGGGGAAGCTGCAGGGAGTATTTACAGAAAAGAGCGTGCTATTACCGGGGCGCCATATTTTAAGCGGGACTCTGCTCCTTCTTGCTATTACGGCCGGTGTTTCCATTGCCATCCCCTATAATCAAAGCTATGACTTTTTTTATAACGCGGGTCTTGCCGGTCTGGCTGGAAAGCCTTTCTTGATTTTTATTGCAGCTATCGCCTTAACGCTGGGCATACTTCTGGTAATTCCCATCGGAGGGGCAGATATGCCTGTTGTGATTTCTCTGCTCAACTCTTACTCAGGTATTGCGGCTGCCATGACCGGTTTTGTCCTGAGCAATACGGTTCTCATCATTACAGGCTCCCTGGTAGGTGCTTCGGGTATTATTCTTACTCAGATCATGTGCAAAAGTATGAATCGGTCGCTTATAAATGTTCTGCTGGGAGGATTCGGGGCTACTGCCGGGAAAGGAGCTGCAGGGGAAGCTGCGGCAAACATTGTGGTAAAAGAGATCGGTACAGAAGAGGCTGCCATGCTTTTTGACGGCGCGTCCAGTGTGATCATTGTGCCCGGCTATGGTATGGCTGTTGCGCAAGCCCAACACATAGTCAGAGAGCTGAGTGAACTTCTCAAGAAAAAAGGAACGCAGGTGCGTTTTGCCATCCACCCCGTAGCCGGTCGTATGCCCGGACACATGAATGTTCTTCTGGCAGAAGCCAATGTCCCCTATGAAAGTCTTCTGGAAATGGATCAGATCAACGACGATTTTTCAAACACAGATGTGGCGCTGGTGATCGGCGCCAACGATGTAACCAATCCTGCTGCACGGCATAATCAAAATAGCCCCATCTATGGAATGCCTATTTTAAATGTAGATCATGCCAGAACGGTGGTGGTTATTAAGCGCAGTTTAAAGCCCGGCTATGCCGGCATTGACAATGAGCTCTATGGCTACCCTAACTGCTTGATGTATTTCGGAGATGCGAAGGATGCCATTGGCAGGTTGGTGACCGAGCTGAAAGAAAACGGTTAACCCCGCCATTGGTCTATCACATTTCGCTGGAATCACCCTGATAGTATCGGGATCGTTTATAGAGATCTCGTAGATCGGGCCATATGACGCGCGCAATAGCCGCAGTGGGAATTGCCAGAAGCATACCCAACAGGCCCGCAAGTGCTCCTCCCAGAAGAAGAGCAATCAGAACGGCAGGAGTACTCAAACCAACCTTTTTACCGACAATTCGTGGCGTAATGAAATATGCATCGGTAACCTGAACAAGAGAAAACGCTGCCACGGTGGCAACGACGGGCAGTATACCATTCCATTCAATCAATGCTACCGCTATGGAAAGGGAAAGACCGAGCGACACACCAATGTAGGGAACAATATTCAAAATACCGGTGAGTGCACCCAATGAAAATCCGATTAACGTACCGAATCCGGAAAGACCAAAAACAATCGCCATTCCTGTTCCGTAAAGCATGGAAAGAATAAATGTCAATCGTAGCTGGCCGCGAAACCAGCTACCAAGAACTTCGTCAATTCGACCGAAGAAAGCCAGGAATGTGTCACGCCTCTTCAGCGGAAAAAGATCTATTAAGAAATTACGGTAACTATCCATATCGATGAGAAAGAATAGCATGAAGATAGGAATCAGCACAATATTCATCAGACCGGATAGTATTCCCGAGGTTTGACCCAGTGCAATGACAACCCAGCCGCCACCCTTTTTCAGCACGCCAGGAAGTGCACTTTTTATGTCACCACTATAGTTTGCCAGTGCCTCGGAAAAGTTGGCCGGCAACTCCATATCCAGTTGATCCCGTAAAAAGGGGATCACCCTGGTTTGAATGGTATCAACAATGATTGGAATTCTATCTACGATTCGAACGATTTCTCTATTGATAATGGGGACTAGAATTAAGATGATTCCGGAAAAAGTAACGATTAAAAAAAGGTACAATACCAGCAGTGCAACTGGCTTTGGCAACCCTTTCGATCTAAGCCAGCCCAGAATAGGCGATAAAAGATAGGCAAGGAAAAGTGCGGTAACCACGGGAAAAAGGGCCTGACCGATGAGAGACCATATGTAATAAGCTGCGTAGACGGCAAGGGCAGCTACTCCCACTTTTGCCAGAAGATCCAGCCAGTACCCTGTTGGACGTCTGACGCCAGCCGGAGTAGCAACGTTCTGTTTTTTCTCTGTTTCTTTTTTCATTGGTATTTTTGATTCAATGGTCCTTCCCGAACCTCTCCCCGAAAAACTGTTATTCAGACGGTGGATCTCTTTGTTGCTCCGAGCTTTCGGTAATAGACATTGCGGCCCTGATATTCGGAGTGAAACATTTCATCCATACCCATCAAACTTTCAGCGCTGCCCAGAAAAAGAAAACCTCCAGGTTTTAAAGCATTGTAGAATCGATGAATCAACTTTTTTTTGTCGTCCGGCTGGAAATAGATCATCACATTGCGGCAGAAAATCACATCTGAAAGGGGAAGTTCTGCATTAAAAAGCTCCCCTTTTACAAACTCTACGTGATCTTTCAAGGAAGCATTGATCTGCAATATGGTTTCCCCGCGTTCCTCACCGCACTTATCAAAGTACCTGCGCCTGTAAGATGATGGCAACGCTTCCACTGATGTCTGCGAATAGCAGCCCCGGCGAGAGACAGCAATACAGCGATCGGATACATCCATACCGATTACGCGAAAACTCCGGCTCATCCATAACCCGGAGTTTGAATCCATATACATGGCCAGCTCATAAGCCTCTTCGCCGGTAGAAGATCCTGCGGAAAAGAGGGTGACACTGGCTTGATCCGATGATTTTGCAGCCACTATCTCCGGTACAACTTTCTGGATGAGTACGTCAAAGTCGTTTGCGTCTCTATGGAAATAAGTTTCATTGGTTGTAACGACTTCAAGAAATTGCTCCAGTTCATTGGCTGAGTTGGTGTGCTCAATAAAACGGATGTATTCAGAAAAATCGGCCAGATTAAGCGCCTTCAGTCGTTTTCGAATTCGATTGGAAAGAAGTACAATTTTGCTATCACCCATATGGATACGAGTCTTCCGGTAAACCAGATCGCGCAAATGATGAAACTCCTTCTTAGTCAGCAGCATTATTTCTCCGGAGTATTTCCCCACCTCACGTGAGGAACCATGTTACACTTTTGCGCAGGGCAGCCACAATGACTATTGGACTATAAAATCGGTTAGAAAATTTTATTCGGACTACTGCTTTCCGGTCATTTTCATCCTTTCTGTAGGAGAGACAATATTGGTTACACGAACACCAAAATTTTCGTCAATGACAACAACCTCACCTCTGGCAATCAGCTTTCCATTTACCATAAGATCCACAGGTTCTTGCGCAAGCTTATCTAGCTCTATAATGGAACCTTCACCCATTCCCAGTATCTCTTTTACATACATACGGGTTCTACCGAGTTCCACGGTAAGCGGCATTTGCACGTCCATGAGGAGGGTGAGTGTATTAGGTTGAGCGCTTTTCTCACTCTCAATTCCTTTCCGTCCTGGATCTCCCGGAGCGATAGTTGCTCCGCCGGTTACGGGATGAAGTAAGGGCGTGGGAACAAGGAGTGCCACATCCGAGCTCATGATACCGTCGATATTCAGTTTGCCCAGGACCATTCCAAAGGCGTCATCCGAAACAGGAAATGGATTACCGGAGCCTGTCAATGAGGATTGAAGGGCTCCGCTCTGCACCTGCCCTCCTACAATGGAGGAGAGTGCGCGTGCCACTGCCACCAGCATGGGTCCCAGTAGCTCCTGAACCGAAGCCAGATCGTCTTCAGAAAATTGAATGGAACTGGCATCACCCCCCATTGCCGATGCAGCCACAGACGCCACGTCGTCTTTTCCAATGCACATAGTCAAGGTGCCGAAAACCGGCCCGGATAAAGGGCTCTGGATTAATACAAAGGATTCCGCAAATCGATCTCGTATATCGTTCAGGTGAGCGCCTTCCATTCTGGTGGCATCCATGCTGGACGAGGATGCACCCAGCATTACGCCAACGCCTGACGCGCTGGAGCGAAAAGCATCGGCCAGTTTTTCCATTGATGCCTTATCCGACGCGGAGAGAGGATCAGCTCCGGGGGCAGAGCTATCGCCTCCAAATCCGCCTGAATCTGCAAGAAGCGCATCCAGTTCATCCTGTGACAAAGAACCTGACATAATCTTTCCCTCTCATCATTTACGGAATGATTCTCCGTACGCATCATAGTTTTTCGACTCCTGTCACTCCGAATTCCTGCGATTTTTTCAAAGAAGTCGTCCCGGAACAGCTTCCAGGTTCCATTTCCTGGAAAAGTAGTTGAGCCAGGGATGCTCACTCAAAACCTGTTATACATGGGCAAAGTCACCGGGTTTCGTGAATACAAAAGAATTAATCTTAAAAAGGAGTCTCCGGAAAGCCGGAAAAAACACTACAAAGAGTTTGATCGCCCCTACGACGAGGAGGAGGCACGGCTGCAGGGTGCGCGCTGTATGGAGTGTGGTGTTCCTTTCTGTCATAGCAATCATGGATGCCCGGTTCAAAACGTCATTCCCGACTTCAATGATTTGGTGTATAGAGGCAACTGGAAAGCGGCTCTAACCCACCTCCATGCCACAAACAATTTTCCCGAGCTGACCGGCCGACTCTGTCCTGCTCCATGCGAGTCTGCCTGCACTCTTGGTCTGGTTGACCAGCCGGTCTCCATTCGTGCCATTGAACGAACCATCATCCAGCGTGGCTTCCAGGAAGGCTGGGTAGAACCCTTGCCTCCACGCCACCTTACGGGAAAACGCATAGCCGTTGTTGGCTCGGGACCCGCCGGACTGGCAGCCGCACAACAACTGGCCAGAGCCGGTCATCGCGTGGTCGTTTTTGAAAAGAATGACCGCATTGGTGGTCTGGTGCGTTATGGTATCCCTGATTTCAAACTGGAAAAGTGGATCATCGATCGTCGCCTTGAGCAGATGCGGATCGAGGGAGTGGAGTTTCGAACAGGAGTGGATGTCGGCATTGCATTGCCTCTGGAGGAGCTACAGAAGGAGTTCGACTCAATCGTTCTTGCCATGGGATCGGAATCTCCCAGAGATCTTCCCATTCCGGGGAGGGAGCTCACTGGCGTTCATTTCGCACTGGAGTATCTTATTCAGCAAAATCATATCAATGCCGGTGATGCCATCCCCGAATCAGAACGTATTAACGCAAAAGATCTGGATGTACTGGTCATTGGTGGTGGCGATACCGGATCGGATTGTGTGGGTACAGCAAATCGTCAGGGTGCAAAAAGAGTAACACAAATTGAAATTCTTCCCATGCCCCCCTCAGAACGAGATGCAACTATGCCCTGGCCTACCTTTCCGCGAATCCTGCGTACCTCTACAAGTCATGAAGAGGGTGTAGAAAGAAAGTGGTCTTTAGAGTCCACTGAATTTGTTGGTGATGACCAGGGTCATGCACGTAGCGTGAAAGTTCGCAGGGTAGAGTTTCAAAATGGTAAATTGACGCCTGTGAAAGGATCGGAAGATGTAATCAAAGCGGATCTTGTTTTGCTTGCCATGGGATTTTTACATCCAAGAAAAAATGGTTTGATCGAAGCTTTGCAGAAGCAGGGCCTGGAGCTGGACAATCGTGGCAACGTAGCCACGCAAGCTACGTCCAGAGGAACAGGCTACGCTACTTCAGTTCCTGGTGTTTATGCGTGCGGAGATACTCGCCGTGGTCAGTCATTGATCGTCTGGGCCATTCAGGAAGGTCGACGTTGTGCAGCCCAGGTGAACAGCGCATTGAAAGGGATTCATTAAGTACCGCTGGAGCTCTGGCGTAAGGGAAGAGCTTCCACTCCAGCCCGAATGCTCAAAACTCGTTTTGGATTCTTTTATACCTGCGCACCAGATCATTATTGGCCCGGGCTACATCTTCGCTAAAATCAGCCTCTTGCTCGGTAATCCTTGGAATGCGATTCAAATCCGAGTCAGAGTGTACCGTGGTCGTGGACGGTATATGGAAACCGTCTGGCAACCGACAACCCTCTACCACTGCGTTATGCCGTATAACACACAGGTCGCCGATGATGCAATTGTAGACTACTGAATTGAACCCAAGAAAGCAGTGGTCGCCCACTATACAGGGCCCATGGACAATGGATCTGTGAGCAATGGATGTATTCTGTCCGATTTTTACAAGGGCGCCTGCCCGCGAGTGGATGATGACTCCATCCTGTATATTCGAATATGCGCCAATGAGGATGGGCTCCATCCCTCCATCAGCATTCAGCTCATCGGCTCTTATAACCACATAGGGACCAATGTAAACACCCTTTTCCACTATTACCTTCCCGCATATAATGGCAGTAGCATCCACATACGCCTCTTCATGAATTTCAGGAAAGTCTCCACTGGGGTTTCGTCTTAACATGATCACTTCCGGGTTGATGATTTTCAATTTTCATCCTTTCTCTGCCTCCGGCCCTCTGCCAGCCACTTTCTCTGGACTCTGCTTGACAGGAAATGAGCATATTGATATTGAGACACAGTCTCAATATCTTAATTGAACCGCTGGGTCAGAACTCCTGCCCGCCGAGGAATGTGTATGAATTATTTGAGTGCCATAACAAAAAAAGTGAGTGGTAGAACTCTGGGTCGCCGCATACAGCTGGTAGCATACGTGGGAGTCCTTTTTGCGATCTGGCCTCTTTCAATAAATCCTCTGGAGGCTCTGGGAGGTCTTCAGGGCACTAAACTGAACGTTTCGGCACCGGAGTCTCTGGAGCCGGGTGTTGCTATTTTTGAGCCAGGTTTTTCTCTCTACAGAGCCGGATCGCGATTCAACGAGTATGCTCATCGCAAAGACCTCCCTGACGATTACGATAAGCGCTACTTTTCCAGCGAAGACTCTCATTATTCCGAAAATGGTATATCGTTTCGATTTACGATGGGTCTGGCTCATGATCTCGAGGCGGGTATTTCTTATGGCCACTCCACTCGTAAGAACTCCAGCGCTGGCTTTCCACTGACCCACTTTTCTGATCTGCAGAATGGTTTAAAGTATATGCTTTTTACTAACCCTTATTTACAGATCGCACTGCAGGGTGCCGTCTACATCGAAACCGAACAGTGGACTCCTGACTATCATGGCGGGTTGATCGTGGGCACACCTCCCGATCTGGACTCTCCCTGGAGTATTGACTTTGAAATCTGGACCTCTCGAAGCGTGCGAAGAGGCTATGAGTTTGGTAGTTCTCCCTGGAATGGATGGGGTGCTAACTTAGGTATCTCACGGCGATTTGGAAACCTGATGCCTGCCATTGAACTGGGATATTCGACTGTCTGGAGTCGCCAGTTTCGATATTTTCGAGCAGGTCGATGGGCCGAGGTGAATGGCAATCTTTCCGAAGATGAGGCCTTCATTGATCCGCTTCCGGTAATATTACAGTTTGCCGGGATGGAATCATCCACAACGGAGTTAAAAGCTCTGCAGGGTCGGCCTCATTGGATGCTGGATCGATACACAGCCAGGGAAGAGGTTTTCCGTATTTCTATGGGGCTCATCTATGATGTTTCATCCTTTGCGTCTCTTACGGCAATGTTTACCCGGGAACTGGCAGGCAAAAATGTTTATGATGGAACAACATTCACTGCCGCCTTTACTTTTAAATTTGATCATTTCAAAACTGAAAACTCCGGTTCCTCAAATAGTGTTTCTTCAAACTGATGGATGGAATTCGCCTTTGAACGGCCTGAAAGGAATCATGCATTCTTCATGTGTGCGGCAGGAATTTGCTTGAATATGATAAATTTCTTGCTTTTTTGCCGTCGGTGGTGAAAAAAATGGTCCTGCTAGCCTGATAGAAGGTCTATCTTTTTTCAGTAGTAATGAGGTAAATAATATGTTTTTTGATCCCTTGTATCTCATCATGACCATTCCGGCCCTGGTGCTCTCAATGATGGCTTCTTTTCTTGTAAAGAGTCGTTTCAACAAGTATGCTCGTTTTACGACGGCCAGCGGAATGAGCGGTGCTGACGCAGCTGCCGCTGTGCTTCGTGCAGGTGGTGTTACTGATGTTAAAATTGAGCGCGCAAGCGGGTTTCTTTCCGATCATTACGATCCATCTCACAAGGTTCTTCGTCTATCCAGCGAAGTGTTCGATGGGCGATCCATTTCTTCAGTAGGTGTGGGTGCACACGAAGCGGGTCATGCAATTCAACACAAACAGGAGTACGGAATGCTGAAGCTCAGAACAGCTCTTGTGCCGACCGCATCCATAGGATCCAATCTCAGTTACTTTATCTTGATCGCCGGGATGTTTTTACACATGACAGCTCTTGTATACGTGGGCATTGCTCTTTTTGGTACGGTTGTCCTTTTTCAGATTGTTACGCTTCCGGTGGAATTGGATGCATCAAAGCGTGCGAAAGAGATGCTCTGGAAAACGGGTGTGATTGCGGGCGATAGAGAAAAAGATGGGGTGGCTTCCGTTTTAAATGCGGCGGCTCTTACTTATTTTGCAGCTATAGTCTCCAGTATACTGACTTTGCTCTACTTTTTGATTAGATCGGGAATTCTGGGGGGAAGCAGGGATGATTGATGAAACGTTAAATATATATCGTTCAATAAATCTTCGGTAGCCGATGGAAGGATAAATGATTTGTTCGCACCGAGTTTCATTCCAAGTTGAGCATCGATTCTATGAAATACATCAGTTACGATATAAAAAGGTGTTTGGTGTAATCTTGGATCACTTCGAATGTCTATGAGTATTTCCAGACCGGATTGATCCGAAGTGACAATGTCCGAAAGAATTAGATCCGGTCTGTAAATCCTGCTCATCAAGACTCCCTGTCGTCCAGATCTTGTATGGAAAAGAGTATACCCGTTTTGATCCAGTTCTACTGATATTCTCTCCGGGGCATTCCACAAGTTTTGTATAATTAAAATAGTGGGCATATGCTTCCATCTCCAGAATGAGCAAAAAGTCAATCCAAAACAGGATTGAAAGAATGGACTTGAAACACAAATTCTAATCCGCTTTCTGAGCTATAACAGACGAATTTTTCTCTGCACACACGGAAACCACTTCTTGCAAAGCAAATGGATCTCTAGAAGTGGTAGAGTTATTTTCGTCTTTTGAAATGATTAATCTCGGTTACATGACACTCTTCTTAAATATGGGCTGAATTCCTGTCGCGCATGCCGGAAGAACGCCCCTTTTTTTTCTTCAATGGATGAAAATCTGTCACTTCCGGCAGTCATCTGGCTCTAAGCTGTTAATGGAAGGGAGTTGCACTCCCTGTATGGAGAGGAAATTCATATGGCAATTGTGGAAATGGATATTAAAGCAGCGGATGTTATGGTTCGCGATGTGATTACCGTGAGTCCTGACATGGCGGTTTCTGAACTGATGGAGATTTTTCAAAACAACTCCATTACCGGAGCTCCAGTGATTGATGGGGAAGGATCACTGGTAGGAGTGATCTCGCTGGCCGATATTCTTCAGAATGACTCTTCACTGAACCCCGGTGGACTGGTATTTCGATCCTCCAACCCCAACTCAGATTTTTGTACTCTGGGAGACGCTCTACAATTTGACTATATGGGGGGTGAATACCTGGAAAGTGCCCGGGATATCCATGTGAAAGATATCATGAAAGTTCATCGGTTTCAGGTGGAAACTGATACTCCAATCTCTGAGGTGGCCCGAATCATGGTAGAAAACTCTCTCCATAGAATTATTGTGATGAACCAAGGGCGTCTGGCGGGAATCATTTGCACCCGGGATATAGTGAGACTTTTCGTCCCCTGAGATTCTTCTGAGCCTCCTGGGCGGGGCTCTTCAGCCTGGTTTGAGTCGTGGAATGGTTCCGCACAACCCTTTCATCAACTCCTGGCAACTTCAGAATGGACTTGCACCGGTAGAAGAAATCGGGAAATAAAGTCATTTTAGAGTGAGGGGGGTACGATGGAAGGAAGTTATACCGTTAAGGATGTAATGACGCGGACAATCATTGCAGCCCATCCTGAAATGCCTATGCGAGAGGCCGCCATACTGCTCGTGGAAAATCAGATTTCCGGCCTTCCTGTACTGGATTCCACCGGTGGACTGGTAGGGGTGCTCTCCGAAAAGGATGTGCTCAAGCATCTGATCGATGTTAAAGAAGAGAAACAGCATGGAATCCTGGTCAAAGAGTACATGAGCGAGATGGTGTGGACCCTTTCCCCTGCCACCGCCCTTATGGCAGCCGCACAAATTTTAAAAGATACCAACTACGGTCGTCTGCCGGTAGTAGACGGTGGGAAGCTGATCGGTATAATCAGCATTCACGACTGCATTCAATCAATGACGTAAGTTAATCGCCATTGCGGGCAACAGAGGATGCTAAAAAAAATAAAACTAAAAAATTTCCAGTACGGCTTTCCAGAAGGGATTACGCAGGAAGCTCTGATAGTTGATATTAACAATTTTTTAAAACACTATCTGGATGAGTACGTTCCTAACTTCGACCAGGAGGACCGGGAGTACTATACAAAATATGTGCGGAAAAAACTTCTACCCGGTCACTACTTTGCTTTTAACGAAGAGCAAGAAAGTTTGCCACTGGAGATTCGGAGAGACTTTTCGGCCTCCTATGGCAGAGCCCTTGCAAAGTCAT
>JBNLFC010000023.1:0-16157 GCA_050305335.1 Leptospirales bacterium | reverse complement strand
AGGCAAAAGAAAGACGAGAAATAGTTGCCCAATATACCCCCATAGGGTATATTGCTAGAGGATAAGTCTATGCAAGCAGAAGAAATCGCTCCCCCCTCACACCGTTCCCAGATTCTGGAGCTCTCCATCAGCGGCATGAGTTGCGCTGCATGCTCTGCCCGAATTGAGAAAGTGCTCAATAAAAAAGAGGGTGTAGAAGCCGTGGTGAATCTCGCCACCGAACGCGCACGAATTCAGCTGAGCGATGCCTCCCTCTCCCTTACTGATATCATCTCATCCATTGAAAAGATTGGATACGGAGCAAGACCGGTAGATCTGCAAAGACTGCAAGACGAACAGGATGAGTCCGAACGCGAGCAACGAAAACGCTATACCATGGAGCTGATACGCTTCTGGACATCAGCAGCCCTCAGTTTGCCTTTGATGCTACCCATGCTGTTGCAGCTGGCGGGCATTCACTGGACAATCCCCGGATATCTGCAATTGTTTCTGGCAACTCCCGTTCAATTCTGGATTGGATGGAAATTTTATCGCGGCGCCTATAAATCGTTGCGAAGTGGAAGCGCCAATATGGATGTTCTGGTGGCTCTGGGAACCTCCATGGCCTACGGATGGAGTATGGTAGTAACGCTCCTTGCTCTTCCACTTCATATCTACTTCGAAGCCTCTACCATGGTGATCACCCTTGTGCTTCTGGGAAAAATTCTGGAGTCTAGAGCAAAGCGCAAAACATCCGATGCTTTGAACAACCTTCTGGCCCTGCAACCCCGGGAAGCCACCCTGATCCAGCCCGACGGATCATTTCAAACAGTGCCTGTGAACTCTCTTCTTCCAGGTTCAAAGATTCTTGTAAAACCCGGAGAAAGCATGGCAGTGGATGGGGTCATCCACAAAGGCGAATCCGCCCTGGATGAATCCATGCTCACAGGTGAAAGCATGCCTGTAGAAAAAAAAGAGGGCGATCGGGTCTATACCGGAAGTGTCAACTTCCAGGGTACGCTTCAGGTGGTTGCCACAGGTGTAGGCAGCGCCACTGCGCTGGGAGAGATTATAAGAATCGTTCAGGAAGCTCAGGGTAGCCGGGCTCCTATCCAGAGATTGGCAGATCGCATTTCTTCAGTTTTTGTTCCGGTTGTGGTATCGGTGGGGGCTTTCAGTGGACTTTTCTGGTATTTTTTTACCGGTGATCTCTCCATTGCGCTGATCAATTCGGTGGCGGTTCTTGTCATTGCATGCCCATGTGCTCTGGGCCTTGCAACGCCTACTGCCATCATGGTGGGAAGCGGACTGGGCGCAAAATCGGGAATTTTAATTCGTAATGCGGAAGCTCTGGAGATCGCCAGAAAAATTGATACTCTGATTGTTGACAAGACGGGTACGATTACGGAAGGCAAACCTTCCATCATTGATGTGATACCTGCAGATGGTGTTTCCAGAGATAGGCTCATCGCTATCGCAGCTTCTCTCGAGTCTCACTCCCAGCATCCCATTGCCAGAGCGATTGTCCAACTGGCTATAGATACGCAAATCCCTCTGCTGAACGTGGACCAGTTTCAAATGGGTAGAGGTGCCGGCATTACCGGGGAAGTGGACGGACATTCCACTGTCATTGGATCTCCAGAATATCTCGCAGAGAATAAAATAGATATTCCCTACGATGTCACAATGGCGGCATCTGGTGACCCACAGAGTCTCCTGCCAGGGAACGATTCCGGACAATCCATGGCAGGTTCTACTGTAGTAGGCGTGGCGCAGCAGGATCAACTTCTGGGCTGGATTGCAGTTGCCGATACCGTTAGACCATCTTCCAGGCGAGCTGTGGAAGAGTTAAAAAAAATGGGCATAGAAGTGATTATGCTGACAGGCGACAATCGCTCCACAGCCGATGCAGTGGCGAAGACCGTGGGCATTGCAACCTATCAGGCCAACATCCTCCCCGAACAAAAAGCTGACGTGGTAAACCTCTGGCGTGAAAAAGAGAGAATTGTTGGTATGGTCGGCGACGGAATCAACGATGCGCCGGCTTTAACGAGCGCACACGTAGGTTTTGCCATGAAAAGCGGAACAGACATTGCTATTCAGGCATCCGACATCACCATCATGCGCAATGATCTCATGAGTGTGGTCAATGCCATTCGCCTTTCCCGGGCTACGGTGGGGAAAATTCGACAGAATCTATTTTTTGCATTTATTTACAATGTGCTCGGGATACCCCTGGCCGCCATGGGATTTCTGGAGCCCATGATTGCCGGTGCGGCTATGGCGATGAGTTCGGTATCGGTTGTTACTTCCTCGCTTCTTTTACGTAGATGGAAGGGGCTGGTGTGAAAATAAGTGAGAGAGCTGGTCTAAAACAGGCTCTTGCGAAAGGATGTTTGCACAACCGAAAGGTTTCTGGCAGTGAACCGAGCACATGCGAAAGGCACTCTTAAGAATAATTCTAAAATGGAGAGCAGAATATGACAACAACAACTCTTGATGTAAAGGGCATGACCTGCAATCACTGCGTGATGGCCGTGAAAGGAGCCCTTCAATCGCTGGAAAACATAGCAAAAGTGGATGTAGACCTCCAATCCGGAAAGGTTCAGATTGAACATGAAGGAGATTCGACAAGAATTCCCGAATTCAAAAAGGCGGTGGAAGAGCAAGGTTACGATGTCATTTAAGGGTTAAAGAAAATATCAGGGAATGGTCGCAAAATCCTTCTTCTTTGCTTAATTTTTATGCAAAATCTTGCGAGTGAGGACACATCCTGTACCCCATAGAAACCATTTTAAAAATGGCTTCTAACATAGAAAGATTTGCTTTTTATTCCGACCAACTTACAGATGCTCAGAAATCCCCTGAACAGGGGATTTCTCTGGAATACTCGTCCCATGAAAAACGGTCTCAGAAATCAGAGAAGATTTGAGATGCGTTCCATGGCAATTCAGGTGCCAGAAGAAGTTTGAGCAAATGGAAGAGAGCCAGAGTTCAGATATTCAAGAGCGATCCTTAATGCGCAATCTCAGGAATGTATCCGTTCTTTATGTAGAAGATGAAGAATATCTGAGAGAAAGGCTGGCCAGAATTCTCGAAAGACGAATTGACCGGCTGCACCTTGCCCGGAATGGCAAAGAGGGCCTGGACATCTATCAAAAAATTCGGCCCGATATTGTGATTACGGACATTCGTATGCCCATTATGGACGGGCTGGAAATGTCCCAGGAAATAAAGCGCATTAATGAATCCACGCCCATTGTCATCACCACAGCTCACAACGATGAAGAGTTCCTGATAAGAGCCATTGACATTGGCATTGACAAGTATCTAAAAAAACCCATCAACCGGAATGATATCTTGAAAATGCTCGGACAGGTGGCCCGGTCCATTTTGCAGCAGAAAGAGATCGAGTCTAAAAATGCCCTGCTCCGGATGATTATGGATACCAGCCCGGAGATTTATATTATATGTGATGAGAACGGAATCAGTTACGTAAACCGTTCTTTTCTCAATTTCATGGGAACTCTTACATACGATGAGTTTCTGGGCAAAGGGATTCAACTGGAAAGCCTGGTCAAGCTGGACAATCATCCGACACCTATCAATACACCATTTTGTGAGTTTGTGAAACATCTGACCCTTGCCAATAGCCAGGAAGAGCAAATCATTTCCATTCATCCGCCGGGAGAAAGTGAAATGGATACAAGAAGCTTTTTGTTACGAATCAACCCCCTCCCGGGCCAGATGGAGATACTCGCGATCTTATCCGATGTGACGACCATTGATCGGCAGAAACGACACTTTGAAGATCTGAGCGTTCGAGATCCGTTAACCGGAATATTCAATCGGAAAAAATTCAACGAAGAATTTCTACGAGAAATCGAACGCGCTCAGCGATACCGAAGACCCCTGAGTTTGATCATGCTGGATATTGATCATTTCAAAAATGTGAATGACACTTATGGCCACCAGGCCGGCGATATGGTACTGCATCAGCTTGTCAAAATTGTCTCTGAAAACATTAGAAAAACTGACATCTTCGCGCGATATGGCGGTGAAGAATTCGTTGTGATTCTTCCAGAAACGGTTATCACGGAAGCTTTTGATCTTGCTGAAAAATTGAGGAATCTGATCGAAGAAAATAAAAATCCCCAGTTTCATTCCATCACATGCAGCTTCGGTGTTGCAGAAATCAGCGCCAGTGACGACGACCACTCATTTCTGGCGCGATCGGATAGTGCACTTTACTCTGCCAAAAAGAACGGTCGCAATCGAGTGGAGTGCGGCTGACACCATATATATTTGGATTGAGGCATAAAATTGCCAATCGCGTTTAAATAGTTGCCGATCCAGTCAGCAGCCACTATTCATGTTTCTATGCAGCTATTCGAACGCAGAAAGTATGAGCGTTTCAGCTTTCAAAAGGAATTGATCATCTATGCCGACCCTCCCTTTAAAAGTGGACGCACCATCGAATACTACGCACAGACCATCAACCTCAGTCAGGGTGGAATTCTCTTATACACCATTGCCAATTTTCCCGAAAAGAAAAGTTGTACGGTAAGGTTTATATCCAACAAAAGGAAAAGAATAGAGAAAAAAGCTTTGATACTACGCGTCGTCACCGAAGGCAGACCGGACTACCTGAGAGCAAACGAAAAAATGTATGCGCTGGCCTTTCAGAAAGTTATGACAAAAGATGAACTGATTGATATAATTGAGATTACGGAAGGGGTGCTTGCCAGCGGAATCGAGCCAATTCTGCAATAGAAGCATCAAAAAAGATTTCTGTTAGATGAATTTTGCCTTTCTATCCAGTATTCTCAAATTCATTCCGTATCTGAACGCTCCAGAGATCTGAGATAAGCTATCTCCTGAGGCCACAATGATTCGTCTATCGTCTCCAGAACCAGAGGGATTCCTGCAAGCCTTTTATCGCGCATAATGTTTCTAAAAATGCGCACACCCATATTCCCTTTGCCCAGACTGTGATGACGATCCACACGGCTGCCCAGGGTAGACTTAGCATCGTTTATATGCATACCTTTTAAATAGTGCCAACCTATGATCGACTCAAACTCACTCCAGAAAGCGGTATAACCCCTGTCATCGGTAATGTCATAGCCCGCAGCAAATGCGTGACATGTATCAATGCACACACCAATCCTATCTTTCTCCTTGATTCGGTCGATGATGGCTGCAAGTTGCTCCAGACGATACCCCACCGATGACCCCTGGCCGGCTGTATTCTCAAGAACCAGTCCCACACCGTCAATTTTTTGCAGCGCCTCATTGAGTGTATCTGCGATGATATCAAAACACTGTTCCTGACTTACTCTGTTCAGATGGCTTCCAGGATGGATATTCAGCCATGGAAGTTTTAGAAGCCTGCAACGTTCCATTTCATCCGTCAGCGATAGAATGGATTTTTCTCTCATAGCAGGGTCCGGATTACCTGGATTGATAAGATAGCCACCATGGGGCAAAATCTGCTCGGGCTGGTAACCCACCTCCTGGCACCTCTCCTGAAAAGCCGCCACCTGCTCCGCTTTCAAAGGTGCTGCTGTCCACTGGCGCTGATTTTTAACGAAAAGTGCAAAGGCGCCTGCACCGATCTTTTGAGCATTGTGAACCGCATATTCCACACCTCCCGAAGCTGAAACATGGGCTCCCACCCATTTCCCATGGATTTTGTTGCCTTTTCGTTTTTTTGGGGCATCGAGCGCGATTTTTTCCGCTTTACTGCTTTTCTGTGAAGAAATTCCCATAGCAATCGAGGGTGAAACCTTAAAAAAGTCCTGACCGGATGGTTTCAATTCTATGAATTTGAGATAGTATAAAGTCGCACACACTTTTTTCCGTTGTATTATCTATATGTCGTCTATTATGAACATGCCACCCGACATAGAGCAAAGTGAATTGGAGGATTCCCGGCCAGAAGAGACATCCGGCGATCCAGTTGCTGCCCTTCGTTCCAGTTTTCAGGTCTCCACGGGTTCCATCGATCGGGCATGGCTGCCACCATCCAACGAGCTGATGGACTTTTCCGAACTGCGAAACCTGCTTTCCCAATACCCCCCCATGGTAACAAACGAAATCATTGCGATAGAAAAGGGGATGGAGAATTTTTTTCTCTTCAATGAATCACATATGGCTCTTTATGAAGAGAGTCGTCTGGAACACCTGCAGCCGAAAGATGTGGAAAGCCTTCAGAAAAAAGGGGTCCTTGTTCGATTTGAATATTTCAATCTCAGCGACCAGGGAGAGCTTACCATACGCAAAGTAATCATTCGCCCGGCTTCCTTGCGGGGTGACCTGGTCGGCAGGGCGCTCAATGCATGCATTCGTGGAAGTGCCATTGCACTGATCAAATACATCTACCAGCGCAATCTCTATTTTCAAGACCTGGACAGAGAAAAAAAGTTAGCCGATTTTATAGCTTTACGACTTCGGCAGAGTCTTGGCAACGAGGCCTCCCTGGAACAGAGTATTCAGCTGAGCACGATTCCTGAACTCTCATTCGACCGATTCATAGAAACACAGTTTCGCCCGGATGCTACACTCTTACGCTCCCTCGTCCTCTATCTCACCGCGCCTGCATCGTCAGTTCGGGAAGATTTGAAAACGAATTCAGACCTTGCCGACGACATACTCCCTTATCTGGAGCAACTGGGAGAGCGACCTGTTATCATCCCATTTTCAGACCATCTTCTGCTTCCTTCGCCCATTCCAGGGAATCTAATTGAACTCGATGGAGAACTTGTCAGAGAAGTCAGGACCGAAATCGAATGGATTTACCTGATTTTTATTCGGGCTGCCAGAAAGTTCTTATTCCAGCTTCTTCCATCGGAAAAAACCGGCTGGATTGAAAAAGAGGGAAATTCTCAGGACCAGCAGTTTCTGGAAGAATTGAGAAAGCATCCTTCTTTTCTTCATTCGGAACAGTGGGAAGGTTCGGGATGGTTTCTGGAAGCTTATGAACGCTTGATCAAAGAGGCAAGGCTTTATCAGAAAATTAGAAAAGATTTAATGATCGAGATGATTGTAAATGAGTCTCTAAAAAAACTCAATGGGCAATTTGAACCGGTCTATTTTGATGCCGGAACTTTCGAAATTCCAGACCCATTTCGCAAAAGGGTCAAATCGGCTGCCGGTATTTTTTCCGTTGTAATGGAACACATTCGCAATAACAAAGAGGTGTTGGTCCATGAAAGTCCTCAGCTCAATGGAGAGACCGGGTACTACTTGATCTATCGCTACAATGTGCCAGGCGCATTCATTCGCAATCCATCATTGCGTTCCATGATTCACCTGATGGCCAGAAAAAATGAATACCCCCAGGGGATTTACAGTTTTCTGGTTCAGGTAAACGAATCAACGCATCCGTCCTCAGTTGTGAAAGAGCAAATCGATCTTACCAGAGCAATTCGAGACTGGGAAGAAGAGCTCCGAAAAGAGCGTGAAAAAAAAATTCGTGCAAATAAACCTTTCTTTCAACGTTTCATCGATCTGGTTGCGGATCTGCTTTCCCGTTTTATGGGGGGTGGAAATGCATCGCCTTCTCCGGTGCTGACAAAATCTGTAGATGAAATTCTCAATGAAGAAATAGCGCCATCCGTTTCAGAAGAAAAACGAAAAACGGGTGTAATCGTTGGCCCCCGCGAGAAAAAAATCAGGATACCTTCCCGAATGCAACGGGCCATCGATCAGGTGGAAAAAAATAATAAAGGAATCATATGGCTCGATCTGGTACTGCGACAGCTCTCCTCTGTCAAGTTCAATGAAAACATGATAGGAGATGCCCTCTACTATGACCAGAAAGGACGCTACCTGGAAATCAAGTCTTTGAGGGAGGTTCGGAGAGCCTTTGTCCGCGTTGAGAATGAGGAAAATCCCGCCTGGAGAGCCTCGGTGCGGCAATATCTGGAAAATGTGGCGGTTCCGGACCAGGGCATCAAAGAGTTGATTGAGCACTATCGTTTTTTTTCATAGAAAACTCGTCGTATAGAAGTTGCAACGCCTTCATCAGCCGCTCAAAAAACTTCTGGAAGATCTTTTGCATTGGGGTCAGGGCTGCATAATTCTTCTTGAAAAAATTCTTTTCTGCATACGAGCACTTTCACTTTATGCTGTATGGGGTTGTTGAGAGAAAACGCTATGGAGTGACTTGCTCCCGTCATTTTTGCGTAACAGACGCGAATATGATATCTGCGATACTCAACTCGTAAATACCGTCTGAAACCGACGGTAGCCCGACAAATAGAGCCAGAAAACATAAGTGAACTATATGGAACGGTGATAACGTTATGCGTGATTTTTTTGCAAAAGTACTCAGCCAGGCTAAGTTCGAAAAACCTTTCAAAGTCATCATGCCTGACGGCAGCGATTTTGTCTCATCCGAAGGAACTCCCGCCTTTACGATTCATTTTAAAACCGAACGGGCCATGAACGAACTTTTGGTCAGAGGCAGCCTTGGATTCGGAGAATCCTATATGGCAGAAGAAATTGATATTGACGGTGATGTACAGGACATTGCCCACCTTGGATTTGAGATTTTTGATAACAAACTGATTCGACCTTCTATAATGGAAATTATTAAAATTGCCGCCGGGTTTTATCTGCGACGCAATACGCTGGAAGGTTCAAGAAAAAATATTTCGGCACACTACGACCTGGGGAACGACTTTTACAGCCTATGGCTGGACGAAGAGATGCAGTATACATGCGCCTACTTCGAACGACCCGATGATCCGCTGGAGCAGGCCCAGCAACAGAAGATGGACCTGGTATGCCGTAAACTCAATTTCCAGCCGGGAGAAGAGGTTGTAGAGGCAGGTTGTGGCTGGGGTCATTTTGCGATTTTTGCCGCCAGAAACTATGGTGTTAAGATGCGCTCTTTCAACATCTCCCGGGAACAGATCGAACACGCTCGCCAGATGGCCAGGCACTACGGACTTGGACCTGATCGCGTTGAATTCGTGCTGGACGATTATCGTATAATTGAAAATGAACCCAAAAAATACGATAAATTTGTTTCCATCGGAATGCTGGAACATGTAGGACGGGAAAACTACGGTAAATTATATGATATAATTTATAAAGTAACGAAACCCCACGGACTGGCGCTGGTGCATACCATCGGGAAAATTGCTCCGCAACCAACAGATCCATGGCTGGAAAAACATATTTTTCCTGGTGGATATATGCCGTCCCTGGCTGAAATTATCGCGCCGCTGGAAAAAGAACTGCGCTGGCTTTATGTTGCCGATGTGGAAAATCTTCGCTATCACTATTCACTCACACTGGATCACTGGTCCAATCGTTTTGAAGAGAATGTAGATGCCATTCGGGCAAAATACGGGGAAGCGTTTGTCCGTAAGTTCAGACTCTATCTACGCAGTGCGGCAGCTGGATTTCGCTGGGGAGGAATGGTACTCTTCCAGATTCTGCTCAGCCATGGCTTCAATAATGAAGCACCGCTCACCCGACACCACTTCTTCGCGGGAGTTAAATCGCCTCACCATTCTTTCAACGGCAAAGACCATTTCCCTTTATCAAAAAACTCCGCCAGGAATGGTAATGGTAATGGTAATGGTAAAAAGAGTTTATCGAATTCCGTAAAATCCGTTACAAAGAAAAAAACGGGTTCTAAAAAAAGGTGATACCGGGACCTCTATTACCCGGTAGAGGACGTCGGCAATGTTTCAAACGGAAGCTTGTTTTTCGTTGCCGATCGTTCGTATGAATTCATCTGGTGGCAAGGGCTTACCGAAAAGGTAGCCCTGAAACTGATCGCATCCCTCCTCTTTCAGGGCTTGCCATTGTTCCGTTTCCTCCACGCCTTCGGCGATGATAGACAACCCTAGACTCTTCCCCATAGAGATGATTGCCCTTGGTATTGCAATGTTGGCAGGATCATCCATAAGGTTGCATACAAAACTCTGATCCACTTTCAATTGATCCAGGGGAAGTTCATTTAAATAGGCCAGGGATGAGTAGCCTGTTCCAAAGTCGTCCAGAGAGAATGTAACGCCCATTTCGCGAAGAGATTCCATTTTTCCTCTTGTGGCCTGTTTGTCATGTATCAAAACGCTTTCGGTCAATTCTATTTTGAGCTGTCTGGGATTGGCTCCGGTTTTTTCCAGAACTTCCTTCACCTGGGACACAAAATCTGGCCTCGTGAATTGTCGACCGCTTACATTGACAGCAAGGATAATTCCTTCACTTTCGGGTCTTTCGTTCCAGACCACAATCTGATTGCAGACCTGCTCCAGAATCTGTTTTCCCAGTTGAATAATGAAACCTGTCTCTTCGGCAAGAGAAATAAATGAGTCGGGCGAAACGACCCCCCTTACCGGGTGAATCCAGCGTACGAGAGCTTCCGCGCCTACAATACTTCCTGTGCAATCGATCTGTGGCTGGTAGTGAATGATGAACTGATTTTCCACAAGGGCTTTGTGCATCTCGTTATTGAGAAAAGACCGCTGCTCCATCACAGATTGCATTACAGGTTCAAAAAACCTGATTACGTTTCTGCCGGCTGCTTTGGCCTGATAGAGCGCCATGTCTACCTGCTTGATCAAATCTTTCGTTGTAGTTTTACGATCCTGAAAAAGAGTAACGCCCATGCTGGGTGAGATATGGACCATGCGATCATCGATTTCAAAGGGGGTGCAAAAAGATTCCAGAATTCGCTGACACACGTCCTCGGTCATTTCGGCCGCATTGCGAAAACTACTATCCAGATCCAGGATCAATATCATGAACTCGTCCCCACCGATACGAGCCACTGTATCCATTTCGCGGACGCAACTGGACAGCCGATTGGCTACATCCAGTAGCAACTGATCGCCTTTATCGTGTCCCAGTGTATCATTTACTACTTTGAAATGATCCAGGTCAACCAGTATAACCGCGCCATGCTTTTTAGAGCGATCGACGCTTAAACGTGCCATGTTGAGACGATCGAAAAACAACCGACGATTGGGAAGAAGGGTCAGGGGATCAAAAAAGGCAAGTCGTTCAATTTCGGCTTCTGCTTTCAATCGATTGGTCACATCTTCAAAAACACCGACGTAGTGAGTGGTTCTACCTCCGGCGTCTTTTACAGCGGTTATGGTCAACCATTCCGGATATACTTCACCGCACTTTTTTTTGTTCCAGATCTCACCTCGCCATTGACCTGTGGAGAGAAGATCATCCCACATTTTTTGATAGAAAACTCGGTCATGTCTTCCCGACTTCAAAAATGCCGGCGTTTTACCCACGGATTCCTCGCTGGTGTATCCGGTAATTTCAATGAAGGCCCGGTTTACCCGCAATATGCATCCGCTTTCATCGGTAACCAAAATGCCTTCATTTGTTTCAAAAGCAGCCGCAGCAATACTGAGAGCGGCTTCCGCATCTTTTCGGCTTGTAATATCCACCAGCGAGCCTGTAAAACCTACAAATTCGCCCGATCGTAAATATGCCGGGTTTCCATTGTCCAGGACCCACCGATAGATGCCATCGTTTCGCCGGAGCCGGTATTCAATAGAAAAACTTTCCCTTTTCTCGTAGCTCTGAGCATACACGGAAAGCACCCCATTTCGATCTTCTTCGTGGACGGATTCGAGCCATCCACGACCACGACTTGCATCCATTGATAATCCCGTAAAGCTTGACCAGGAGTGATTGAACCAGAAAGTGAAACGTCCCTCCCCGGCCACCCAGATCAAGGCGGAAACATGGTTAGCAAGAGACTCCAGCAGAGATTCAGATATATCTCCCAGAGTCCAATGATCGGTTGATCCAGGTATTATGGTATAGTTTTGGCTCATAAATGGATTAGTAAGTTTCCACTATTTCATAACCAATGAATTGAGTGCGAATACCTGTACTGAATCAGTCATCCATCACAAAAAAAATCAACCCAAATCCAATTTTTTCTTCCAGTAAAGTTGCAAAGTTGCTCTTAAAAAAAAACTTCTGAACCACATTTTTTAAGCACAACTGTTTAACTCTGCAATTGATCAAAGTGACGTAATCAGTCAGATGATTCCATTCAATGGGACAATGCGTTATTCAGAAAGAGAGCCGAAATTGAGATGCGCTCCTTGCTTGCCATTTTGAGACTGATAAATAAGGAGCTAGCCATGAATTTCTTCAATCTTGTAAACCAGCGCTTCAGTCATCGAGGATACAAAACAACTCCGGTTGAAAATGAAAAACTTGATTACATTCTCCAGTGCGCTCGCCTCGCACCAAGCGCATCAAACAAGCAGCCATGGAAAGTCTACGTGGTGAAGGATGAGTTATTGAAAAAAAACATTGTGGAGTCATACAATCGTGAATGGTTTGCCGAGGCGCCTGTTATACTGGTTTTCACAGGTTTGAGGGGAAAAAACTGGACCAGGTCTGACGGAGCTGACTATTTGCTCTGTGACGTTACTATTATTGCGGATTACGTCATCCTTGCCGCGACCGAGCAGGGGCTGGGAACGGTTTATATTGCAGCCTTTGATGAAGCAAAAGTTGCCAGGGCACTGAACCTACCCGAGGATGAGATCCCTCTCCTTATGACACCGCTGGGATATCCTCGCGAAGGATGCACAAGAGAACGGAAGAGAAAGGAGATCAGTGATTGGGTAGAGTATAGATAAATACTTGCGGCTATTCATCAAACTTCCCGGAGTGAAAAGGCAAAAAGCATAAAAAAGCCCCGCCCTTAAATCGGGGCGAGGCTCCATACTCCGTAAGCGATCCAATATCGCATTCTGGCGTATTGCCGGCTTAAACTTTGAAGAGCAGATCTCCATAGGTAGGCAGAGGCCAGAACTCGCCATCGACCATGGTCTCCAGCTTATCTCCATCGGCACGGAGAGTCTGCATCATAGTGAAGACCTCATCACGGTAGAAAGAGGCTACCACATTGCTGTCACCGTCCATTGCTCCCACCTCATTCAATCGTTTTTCCAGAGCCTGGATATGTTTGCGGAAAGAGGTGATAGTAGCTCCCAGTTCCGTCAACGCTTCTGATGGTGCGCTGATGTCTACACTCACGCCAGTGGCTTTCATGGCGTTAATGGACTGGGCCAGCGATCCTGCATAATGGATGGCAGCAGGAAGAATCTGGCGCTTCGCCATATCCACCATGGTGAGAGCTTCAATGTTGATGGTCTTGATGTAGTGCTCCAGAGTGATCTCATGACGGGAGTGCATTTCCACGCGACTGAGTACCTGATGCTTTTCCATCAACTTCAGGTTCTTCTCCACCTGGAGAGTCTGAATGGCATCCACGGTGTTCTTGATGTTGGGAAGACCGCGTTTCTCTGCCTCTTTCACCCACTCTTCAGCGTAATTGTTTCCGTTGAAAATCACACGCTTGTGTTTTTGAACAAGCTCCTGGAGCAGTTTCTGAAGTTCTCCATTAAAGTCCTTTGCACCCTCCAGTCGGTCAGCAATCTGGGAAAGAGACTCTGCTACGATGGTATTCAGGGTAAAGTTAGGTGCTGCAATGGAGGCCGAGGCGGGCACCATGCGGAATTCGAACTTGTTACCGGTAAAGGCAAAGGGAGAAGTTCTGTTACGATCTGTGGTATCCTTTGGAAGAGGCGGCAATGTTGTCACACCGATGCGCATTTCCGAAGAGGATTTAGACGTTTTAGCTCCACCTGCCTCGATCTGATTGAGAATGTCTTCCAGCTGCGCTCCAACAAAAATGGAGATGATGGCCGGAGGTGCTTCGTTTGCTCCCAGACGATGGTCATTACCGGGATTGGCAGCGGACATGCGAAGCAGATCTGCATACTCATCCACAGCTTTGATCACAGCACAGAGGAATGTTAGAAACTGTGCGTTATCATGAGGAGTGTGACCCGGATCCAGCAGGTTCTGTCCATCGTCGGCGGACATGGACCAGTTGTTGTGCTTGCCAGAACCGTTCACCCCCGCAAATGGTTTTTCATGGATCAGGCAGACCAGATCATGACGCAGGGCCACACGCTTGAGGGTTTCCATGGTCAGCTGGTTGTGGTCTGTGGCAATGTTGGTGGTGGCAAAAATAGGCGCCATCTCATGCTGAGCAGGAGCCACCTCATTGTGCTTGGTCTTGGCAGAGACCCCCATCTTCCAGAGCTCTTCGTCCAGTTCCTTCATGAACAGAGCAATTCTTTCTTTTAATGAACCGAAATAGTGATCTTCCAGTTCCTGGCCTTTGGGTGCCATGGCGCCATATAACGTTCTTCCAGCATAGATCAAGTCAGGTCGTTGCAGAAAAAGGTCGCGGTCCACCAGGAAGTATTCCTGCTCCGCTCCCACTGTAGTGGTCACTTTTTTTACCTGATTGTTTCCAAAAAGTTTCAACACTCGAACAGCCTGTTTTGAGAGAGCCTCCATAGATCGCAGAAGGGGAGTTTTCTTATCCAGCGCTTCGCCTGTATAGGAACAGAATGCTGTGGGAATACAGAGAGTCACTCCGGCCAGGTCTTCTTTCAAAAACGCAGGAGATGTGGCATCCCATACAGAATATCCTCTGGCTTCGAATGTGGCGCGAAGACCGCCGGAGGGAAATGAGGAGGCGTCGGGCTCGCCTTTGATCAGCTCCTTGCCTGAGAACTCCATAATCACCCGTCCATCGGGCGTGGGGGAAATGAACGAGTCATGTTTTTCCGCTGTGACTCCGGTCATGGGCTGGAACCAGTGAGTGAAGTGGGTAGCACCCTTTTCAATGGCCCAGTCCTTCATCGCGTTAGCCACCACTTCGGCGATGGTGGAATCCAGTTCGGTTCCTTCATCAATGGTTTTTTTGATGGCTTTGAAAACATTTTTCGGGAGTCGCTCCCGCATGACTGCCTCACTGAACACATTGGATCCATAAATCTCGGTCAGAGGCGGTACCGAGTTGGAATTGCTCATGGCTTCACTCATAATTTCATACTCCAGATTGGCGGCAAGCGCACGATTTGCAGGCAAGCTGTTCTCTTGAACAGATGAGTCAAATGAAAAAGCTGTTTGTATGGGCATTTTTTTTTAGAGTCGACTGATATGCCTAAAAAATAGGCATATCAGGAGGTGCTTTGCTGGCAATGTCTATGGTAGATTCCCCCAGTATAGTATAACCCGGAGGTGTGACAGGATGCGGCTGGACAGAGGATGGTTTGTCTGGTACGGCGGTTTTGCGGCTCCGAGCAACGGCGGAATTTAGAAGCCCTGTTCTACCCCACCACCGGTACCATCCCGCCCTTCAGGGGGAAAATCTTGCCTGAAAGAGGAGGGGTTTCTCGGAGCACAAATTTGGGACATCTTCCAGAGAGTGAATACACCTTCCCGCATTCCCAGGTTTTATTACGTTTCCTGCTCACAAATCGCATCAGGATTCAGCCGCTGAATCTCTTCGCAGGAGTAACCGGCCTTCAGACGATCTTGCACGTTAATAAATTTTTTAAAATGAACGGATCCCGGGATCGCCTCTTCCACAAGATCAAAGAATAGCTCACTACTGTTTCCGGTTTCTCGACAGGCAAATTTGAACCATCGATCACCTCTCTGCACATGAAGAATCTCTTCCTGGAGAATTACATGCAACGCTTCCAGCAACCTTTTCTCCAGATCATCATTGGGATTCAGCCGTGCCATGATTCGAGGATTTACATCTAATCCATTGGCCTCCAGAAACCTTGGAATCACAGCCATACGTTTCAACAACGACTCTCTGCTATGATAGGACGCATCATAGATAGCGGAATGGACCGGAAGTTGACCATATTCATAACCTGTTTCAGATAGCAGAGTGCGAAGCATGCGAAAATGCGTTACTTCCTCCAGTGCGGTTTGAAGCCAATCAATATAGTATTGCTCCGGAAGAGAACGGTACCGATAGGCTGCATCCAGGGCAAGGTCAATTGCTGAATACTCAATATGAATGATCGCATGAAGCAGTGCTCCCATCCCTTCTCTGGATTTTACTCTCTTACGGGAAGGAACTTCTCCTGGATCCACTATTGTGCAGAAAGCTTGATACGACGGTCCAGACATAGGACGCACAGGATCACAATTGTCAAAGGAAAGGATACCCTGGCAGAGCTCTTTCTGCAGTTTCTCTACCATTTCCAGCTTCTGTTCGATATCGCCGGCAAAAAGAGCAAGTTCCGTTCTTTTAAAAAAGTTCAGCTCTACCATTGATTTACTTTCACCTG
>JBNLFC010000022.1:0-16311 GCA_050305335.1 Leptospirales bacterium | reverse complement strand
AATAAGTCACCGTTGGAAGATAGCGCGGCAGACGTTACCTCACCATCCTGCAAGCGCATCTTTTCCGCATCACAGCCATCAGCCTTGCGTAACTCTACGTATTGCCGATCTGAACTTGGGTACACGAGGGTCTGGCCTATTTCTTTCAGGAGTTAACCCTTCCCTCCAACTTTCGCTGTGGAGACAATATTAAATCCTCCCTTCCGGCGGAGTATTTCGCTATACTCCCGGAATTGCGAAAATTGAAAAATGTAGATATATCCGATATTCCTTCTTATAGAAGAGTTGATGGTCGAAATTGGACTGTATACTATGCAATGTCCCTTTTTTTTATAGATTTTCTCTGGCAGAAGCATCTCCTTCTGGCCTTCTTATTACGTTACCAATCATCGCCTGCAATTACTCCCGAATATGCGCTGACTTCGGGGAATCGTCAGGAATGGAGCAGATTGATGGCCCGGTTCCAATCGTGGCTCCATAGCAGGGGTCCTGACAGAAACCTGCCCGGATGCTGATATAGCGATATTATTTTTATTGCATTTTTGACTCCCTGGCCTACAATTCATATCCATCAAACAGGCTGAGGAGACGTTATTCAATGGAACAGAAGATCTACGAGCCAGCACCAGAATTTGTGGCGAACTCAAAAATGAATAGAGAAACCTATGAAAAGGCTTATTCTGAATCGGTAAAGGATCCTGAAGGGTTCTGGGCTCGCGAAGCAGAAAGACTGACATGGTACAAAAAATGGGATAAGGTAATTTCACATAATTTCGCGGAGGGTGAAGTTCGCTGGTTCGAAGGCGGGAAACTGAATGTCTCTTATAACTGTCTGGATAGACATCTCTCGACTCCCTTGAAAAACAAGGCTGCCATCATCTGGGAAGGCGATAATCCTGACGAGAGCCGCACCTTTACGTATCAGGAACTTCACAGAGAGGTGAACCGGGCTGCCAATGTAATGAAGCACCTCGGAGTCAAAAAGGGGGATCGCGTCCTGATCTACCTGCCCATGATCCCGGAGCTGGCTATTACATCGCTTGCATGCACACGGATTGGAGCCGTTCACTCCATCGTGTTCGGTGGATTCTCTCCTGAATCTCTCACAGATCGCATCGAGGATTGCAAGCCGTCTCTCATCATTACTTCGGATGCTGGTATCCGCGGAGGCCGCATTATAGCAATGAAGAAAAACGTCGACGAAGCTCTGGAGCGTTCTGCCCACAAAGTAAAGGATGTTGTGGTGGTCAAAAGAGTTGGGGACGAAGAGGCATATCTCCAGTGGGAGGATGGCCGAGATCACTGGTATCACTATCTTATGCGGGAGAAATCCATCAAGGATTGGTGCGAGCCCGAGCATATGGACGCCGAAGATCCCCTCTTTATACTCTATACATCCGGTTCCACAGGAAAACCCAAAGGAGTGCTGCACACCACTGCTGGCTATCTGCTGGGGACTTCACTCACTCACCAGATAGTCTTCGATCATCAAGCGGAGGACACCTATTGGTGCACGGCGGACATAGGCTGGATTACTGGCCATAGCTACATTCTCTATGGTCCCCTCACCAATGGAGCCACTTCTCTTATGTTTGAAGGAGTTCCCACTTACCCCGACCCGGGCCGCTTCTGGGCTATTGTGGACAAATATCAGGTCAACGTATTCTACACGGCACCCACAGCTATCAGAGCTCTTGCAAAAGAGGGGCCATCCTGGGTGGAGCAACATTCACTGAAATCGTTGCGGCTTCTGGGAACAGTAGGAGAGCCTATCAACCCCGAAGCCTGGGAATGGTATAACCAGCATATTGGCAAAGGCAAATGCCCTATTGTGGATACTTACTGGCAAACCGAAACCGGAGCACATATGATCACTCCCATTCCAGGAGCTGTGGGACTGAAACCAGGCTCTGCCACACTACCGTTTCTCGGTGTCCAACCGGTGCTTGTGGACAACGATGGTAATGTTGTAGAAGGAAACGATGTCTCTGGCAACCTCTGCTTTGCTTTTCCCTGGCCATCCATGATGCGTGGAGTTTACGGTGACAAAGAGCGTTTCAAACAAACTTACTTCTCCCAGTTCAAAGGATACTACTTCACAGGCGATGGTGCCACACGAGATAAAGATGGCTATTACTGGATTACAGGTCGAGTGGATGATGTATTGAACGTTTCAGGCCACAGAATCGGCTCGGCGGAAGTAGAGAGTGCCCTGGTAGAACACCCTGCGGTTGCCGAAGCTGCGGTAGTAGCCTTTCCACACGATATCAAAGGCCAGGGCATTTACGCCTATGTTACCGTAAAAAACGGATTTCACACAAACGATCAATTGAAAGATGAATTGGTAGAAATGGTGGCCAAACACATAGGCAAAATTGCGCGTCCTGATGTGATCCACTGGGCACCCGGTCTTCCCAAAACCCGTTCCGGCAAAATCATGCGACGCATTCTACGCAAAATTGCAGAAGGGCAATTTGACTCGCTGGGAGATGTAACAACTCTGGCGGACCCATCAGTGGTGAGTAGCCTTATAGAAGAGAAGAAAAAATACCATAGCTAAAGCCACCGGGACAGAGGTCCGGCTGTGCCTTTTGAAATTATGGTCCTGTCACTGCCCGGTTTTCCACAGAAAACCGGGCCAGGAGGCCGCAAAAAAGACCATACCATAGCTGATTTCCTGTGCATCCACAAAATCAGATGCACATAATTACCATTAACCTTTCCATGAGATCTCGATCATCCGGATTGGATGATTCCTGTGTAACGTGAGTCCCGTTGATAGTAATACCACCTTTCCCATCTCTTCTGATATCAAGATTCAACGTAACATCGGGATGCCTGGCAAACTGGCCTTCCATGATCACTCCACCAGCTGTTAGAGTGCGCTTCTGTACAATAAACTCTTCTGTTGTACGACAGGTTCGGCGAAGGATATCCCCTTTTTTGCTCAGAATAAACAGTCGGTATTGGGGACGATCACGCCAGATGCCAGCATAGTCCTCAATACGAAACGCTGTATCTCTGTCCGGAACGCCAGCTCCTTCCTTTTTTACCGACCTGTACCAACTCAGATTCTGCATACCATCCGGTGAACTTGACTGAGCTTCCCGGATAGATTCAAAACTTCCTCTGGCAAAAATGGAAAAAGTGACAAATAGCGATGAGAGAAAAAAAACAAATAACCACCGAAATGATTTTTGAAAAGAGCTGAAGGTAGGAAAAACTGAATAACACATTGCACTGCGCAAATGAATATCTCGCCCCTCTGAATGAGGGGCGATCTAATAGAGTGTTTTGCGAAATCGCCGATGAATCAACTCCCACACAACAATCGTGCAGCTACTGTTTCATCGGTTTGAGCTTTCAAAAAAACCCTGAATTATGAAAAGCCCTTCACTTAGCGGGAAGTTTCAACTTCATTCCGGTCTTCATGCTTGCAGCACCCCTGGGAAGTAGATCCTTATTCAGATCAACAATCTCTTTATAACGAGATCCTTTCCCCAGATGTTTTTGAGCAATGTTGTAGAGGGAGTCCCCTTTTTTTACCACGTAGACTCGCCCTTCCTCCGATGCCGAAGCAGTATCTGTTTCCGTGGTCTCAGATGGACCATTGTCCACTGCCTGAGTCTCAGTGGATCCTTGCGACTGCATGGTGGCCTGTTGAGAGGTTTCTTGAGTTGCCTCTTCGGAACCACCCTTCTTCACATTTCTCCAGAAAAAGACAACAGCAACTACGAGTACAACCCCGAGAATGATTGCTATGGCCGGAAGGCCTTTGCGCTTCTCTTCCTCCACCATTCCTCCTGTTGAGGAGAATGAGGGAGAGGAGTAATCAGAAACACCTGAACCATCCCTGTTGGATGCGACTGCATCAAGTAAACTGCGTGATTCTTCCACACTGGAAGATACTGTACGACCCGAGCGTGATGGCTTAGATGACTTAGGAGCTGAACTCTTTTTTACCGACGCCTTTTTTACTGACGTCTTTTTTACCGACGCCTTTTTTTTCGCTACTGGACGAGACTTTTTTGCGGCTGATTTTTTCGAACTGGTCTTTTTTGTGGCCATATTCCAATCCTAATTAATAATGTGATGAAATCAATCACTTATTTCCATTTTTTATGTCCATTAACCCCGACGTATAGATGGAACATGATGATTGCTATTTCATGTCGGGCGAACCAGAGTATACTGGTAACCCTTTTTTCCCGGCTGCAAAAATATTTTTTTATCCGAAATAACGGGCTTTCGGATTGGTCATATTTGATCCACCTGCGCCATCTCCTGCAAAGCGGGAATATTCACCAATCTTATGCGATTTTTCTCTACCTCAATCCATTTACGATCTTTAAAATCCGTTAGCGCTCTAACTATGGACTCAGTCGTAGAACCTAGCATGGTGCTCATCAACTCGCGCGTAAGGGAGAGCGCCTCGCCGCTTTTACTGTCCGTTAGATTGAGCAAAAGTTCAGCCAATCGCGAATGTAGCTTTTTGGTTCCCAGAGCAAACACTACCTCTTCGGAACGTCTTAACTCATTGGAGAGTGTATTCACAAGATCCAGCAAGAATTCCCGGTTGTTTATGATTGAGGACCAGAGGGACGCCGGAAAAAAACACAGCTCGCTCTCCTGGATAGAAACGGAGTTGAACAGAGCGTCACTTCCTTCGATCATTTCTCGATGCCCCAGCCACTCTCCCGGATTGACAATGCGGTAGGTTTGCTCTCGACCGCTTCGAGAAACCCGGTAGACACGCAGACGCCCTTGCTTCAGACAGTACCATCCCTGTAAGGGCTGCCCAACTGTATGTAGTATCTGGTTTTTTCGCATTTTGAAACTGCGACGCAGGGATTCAAAACGCTCCAGCTCAGGTTTTAAGCGCCCGGCCAGGTTTCCTTCACAGGCAATGGTACACTCATGGCATTTTGTGCTCAATGGGACCTCCCTTTTCGATGCAAAACCTGATCTCTGTAAAAAAGTCGATCCCAAAATTAATCAAGGTTTTTTTTGACTTCAATCAAGTTTTTCATTGATGCATTTCATAACAGATCCTGGTTTGATATTGTGACCCTATCCCATGGTCTCACAAAATCCTCTGCACAGGCTCCGTCGGGTTGCAGAGAAACAGTTGCTCTATAAATGGACTTTTTCAGATTGCCAGGCTAGCAGCATCGAATGAAGGCCATTTGGTGCACGTCAGGAGTCTTCCCTTTGGTATCACTGATTGGTTCTCTTTCGCTATCGTTCACTTTCCTCCTCTGGACGGGAGCACTCTATTTTTATTTCTCCTCGCTGGGCGTTGCAGATCTGCTCCGGGGGCTGCAAACACCGGTCCTGGAATCGTTCTCTTCTTTTATAACAAAAGACAAAAAAATCCTCACCAGGGGGTTCACCCGGTTTTTTGGCACCATTTTTAAGCCACTGGCCAATGTAGCTTTTCGCATAGCCTCCAGAGCAAACACAGACAGATCTCGCGGAACGCGTGCCCTGGCACGAATGCTATTTCTGGCAGGAGCTGCGATTCTGACCATTACACTGATTTGCTTTGCCTATTTACTGGGCATAAACGATACATCCCATAAGATTACAGCACTGCGCTCTTCTTTCGAGCTCCCTATGGTCATTCGCTTCACGTCAGTGGCTCTATACACCCTGCCGGGCAGCCTTCTCTTTTTTGCATTTATTCTGTGCTCCATTCTGGTAGTTCGACTATTCAAGTACAGAGAGGTGAGCGGGATCTCCGTCGAGTTGATCCTTCTTATCACCGGACTGGCCACTCTCTTTCCCACGGTTTTTTTTCCGTCAGCCCAGCCCTTTCGCATTTTTCCGATTCCTCTAAAAATGGGTGCCGGAGCTCCCATGGCATTGCAACACTGGAGCATAGCCGTAGAGTCGGTTGTCTACTTTGCAACGCTGGCTCTCTTGATGCTCAATGGGGCACTCTTTCTGGCCAATCACATCTCGCTCCACAGCGCAGAAGACAGAGGACCTTCCCGGGAACTTCTACAGTATTCACTATATCTGCATGCAATATCCTTTCTTCTATGGATAGTGTGGAATTTTTATGCCAGCGGCACTCTCTGGAGAGCTGACCCATCCGGACTGGATAGAGCGGTAAGGCTTTTTCTTTCGGGAGGAGCAATTCTTGCTATGACGATAGAGCGAAGGCGGTTCGGCAAGGGTGGATATCTATCCGGTATGATTTTCATACTGGGTATGGTGGCTGTGCCAGTGTCTCTGCAAGTTCATTCCATACAAACCAACCAGTATGTGAACGCGATGAGTGGTTCCTCTGCAACTTTTGTCTACGCCGGGATCATGGCTGTTATCTCACTGCTTGTTCTCATGCACTTTCTTTTTCTTCGCTTTCCCCGCCATGTGCAGTTGCTGGAAAAATCTTCACAGCCCCCTTCCCCTGGCGATGAATTCGCAGGCTGGGGTGCTATTGTGCTGAGTATGGCTGGCCTGCTCTCCCTTGTGGTTTCCGTAACTACCTCGCTACCTCTGAATTGTAATGTAGACGCCATTGGCCGCAGACTCTGCGATTTCGATGCGGAAATTCTCTCTCTCGTTCCATTTGCTCTAAATATCCTGTTGATCATCATCCTGCTTCTTATGGCGCTCTGGCTCTGGAAATATTTGAGCGTTCAAGGCGGTGGATCGAGTCTCACGGTTCTCGCAGGCGCAGCCATTTTATGCGCACTGCTTCCAGTTGCAGGTGGCTCCGTTCTCTTCCCGTATCATACCCTCAGCGCCTCTGTTTTGATACAGAGAATTCTCTATGGTGCAATGACCGGGTTAACTATCTATGTGATAGGTGCACTGATCTTTCTAGCCCTGACTCGAAAACGACTCGCTACTTTTTCCTGGCCTGGCTATGCAGGATTGGCATTGGCGGCTCTGGGATTCGGTGCCCAGCTGGTAGGAGAAAGCCAATCGGTCAGTTATCACTACTATATAATGATGATGAACCCGTCCATGGAGCAAGTTCATTACTATAGTCCCGACAAGGCATACGCCGGGGAGTATCAGATTGTTGCGGGAGACATCTTTGTGGGACCGCGAGTAAGTGAGAAGGCGTTAAAACATACTCGAACGAATTTTATCATCGGAACGGAGGCATTCCTGTTTGTACGCAGAGGAGTGGGTCCCGTCGGAGAAAGCTCTTTGAAGGCCGGGATGACTCCTTACGCCGCCGCTCACAGTAAGGATGGAGAACAAAGTTCCCTTGCCTTTATGCTTACAGGATACAACCCTGAAGGCCGGATTCAGACCACCATTTTACAGAAAACCCTTGCCAATCCTGCCACAGGCGAGGTAGCACGAACAGGGCCTTTTGGTGATCCGCTCTACGACACTTTGAAAATCCATGATACGGTTGCTTTCCCCTGGGAAGACATTACTCTGCAACTGGAAAAGGTTACTCTACCGGGTTCCCAACAAGCGATGGACATCAGTCACCTTTACGAATACTTTTACTTTGATGCAGGCCGATCCCCGGAAGCCTACTTCACATACTTCCCGCACTCCATAAATGCACATTTCCAGATGAAGATCTTTCCGGGGATCAAATTGCTATGGATCGGACTAGTTTTAATTCTATTAATTTTTATCTACGAATTATTAACGCTCTTGATGGGACAGAGTATGTCCACTAAAAAGGCTTCCGGAGAATGAGAAAAAATGAAGTTCTATCGCCTGCATACCTTCTTGCTTGCCGGAACAAGAATGTTTAAAATCGTTCCATCCATTCCATTGGCCCTTCTGCTAATTCTGAGCTTCTTTGCACCATGGTGGTCTATTCTTGCCTCCCCCCGTACGGTAACCTTGCAGGGGGAAATTGTGAACGGAAGTCTGGGAATTCGCACAGGAGCCGATGCCGTTTACCTGGAGAAGTTGACTCAACATGGGACAGGAGCTCCTTTGAAAGTCATAAAAAAACCCGGACCTGTATTTCGTTTTGAAGGTGTTCCTTTCCCCGGTGAAACTCTAATTATTTCCGTACTCTATCGAGGCAATAGCTACTATCGCATGTTGAGCCCCAACGACCCTGGACTGCTCAATCCCCAGCGGATCTTTGTCTTTGATGATGGTGGCGATCCACGAAAAGTTCGCTTAACGGCAATGGATTCCCTGACAAAGACGTCAAAAGGGATCGCTGTGGAACGCTTCTTTGTCATTATGAACGGCAACTCCCCTGCCAGAAATGTCGCAACAAAAGACCTGCGATTTGTTTTGCCAGCCAATGCGAAAAATGCCAGAGCCATAATGAAACTGGAAGATACCAATCTGTCGCTACCCCTTACTGTGAGGCAGGATGATTCCGGATACGCCATCGATCGTCCTTTGCGACCTGGAAATTCTACACTCTCAATCCGATATGAAGTGGATGGATATAAATTAGAGGAAACAACTCCTGACGTAATCGCCCTGAATGGGAAGCTGCCCATCAGCCATGGCTTTCAATTCATAGCCTGGAAACCGGAAGATGCCAGACCCTCAGTGCAGGGGGCCGAGACGAAAGAAGTAACGGTTCCAGGATTCGGAAAAGTAATTCAGGCAGTCTACAAAATGGGAACCACCATTCGCTATGATATGAGTTCTGGCAGCTTTTACTATGAAAACCTTCTCATGGCAGATTACAATCCGCTGTACGAATATCCCTTAATCGTTGCCTTCCCCGGTGCACATTCTACCGACGGACAGATATCTCCGGCTCCGGTCGTCCTGATCCAGTTCCTTCTTTTACTGACCATGGGAGTGGTGCTCTTGTTTATCCTTTTTGTAGGAGTCAAAAAAGAAAACATTCGCAGTTTGCTGGGGCGCCTCAAGTAGCCTTCTTTGAAATAGCTTATCAATAAAAACGGTACTTTTCCACCTCCGTGGCAAAGAGATTGGCCTCGCTTTCGAAGGAAGAGCTGAATTCTTCGTAAGTGAGGTCGCTTTCGATAGATTTACGATATACGTTATTACCCCAGAGTCGATCGATAAAATACTGTCCTCTTCGATTCATAATCTTAAATTGACGGGGATGGAGCTCATGAAGAATTTTCATATATTCATACCCGGTTCGTATGGGATCAAAGTCGATGGAGTGAGGTATGATCTGCACTCCTCGAACCACTTTGCCTTTATACAGCGAGGCCGTAGGACGAAAAATCACATCCGTTATGCTGATACCAGGAAGATGAAGCGCTTTCAGCCGACGCACCACCTCCCTGGAATCCATCCAGGGCGCGCCAGAATAGACAAAAGGCCTGGTGGTTCCCCTGCCCAGACTCACATTGGTCCCCTCGAAAAAGACCACAGCCGGATAGACGACCGCAGATTCAAATGATGGGATGTTGGGTGACGGATTGATCCACGATGCAGAAAGAACGGTGTTATAGTTATTCCTGGAGTAGCCCTCTACTTTTACTACGCTTAACTTCAGCTTTGTAAACCGGACCTCGGCCATATAGTACGCATATTCCCCCAGTGTGAGCGAATATAAATAGGGCACTGGTGCCTTGCTAACAAAGCTTTCATAGCCCGAGTACAGCATGGCTCCCCGGGAGGACCAGAATCCGTAGGGATTGGGCCGATCCAGAATCATAACCTCAACTCCTGCCTTCTCCGCAGATTCCATAAGCTCGGTCAAAGTGGAAATGTAGGTGTAGCACCTTACCGGAAGATTCTGCAGGTCTACCACCACCAGGTCTAGATCGCGCATTACTTCCGATTCCGGCTTCCGCCGGGACGAGTAGAGACTGTAGATCTCAAGGCCAGTGCTCGGATCTACACGAAACCCATCTTTGCCTGGCTCATCCATAAATCCGAACATTCCATGTTCCGGTTCAAAAACCAGCCCTGGTCGAATATTTTTTTCAAGCAAAAGGTAGAGTATTGAGGTAAGGTTCCTATCCACACCTGTGGGGTTGGTCAAAACCGCGAACCGACGTCCCTTCAACAACGCAAATCCATCACTGCTCATCTCATCCAGACCGGTTATACTTAAATCGCTGCCGCTGCCACCGGTGAAACGCCCGGAACTTTGCTCGGGGCGGGTCATACCAGACATCCTGAAAAAAGCGATTCGACCTCCCTCCCGCAGCTCCATATCCATGTCTGTTTCTATACTTTTTCCTGGAATATACTCCATGCCGGATGCGCAACCACCAAGCAGAAGCAATAAAACGAAAAGTATCTTTCCCGGGTGTGAACTCGTTCTCATAATCTCTCTGTCGAATTAACAAAAGATCAAAGCAGACGCAATTTATTTTTGGGAAATGCCTGCCAGATGATTGACTTCCACCTGTTTCCCATGTATGCTCGGCAGGTGTTTTCCCATGCCATATTAATTGCCCTGCGGCTGACAGAAGAAGAAGTTTTTCTTTTGAAATACTGGCTGAAGCCGATCCGCTATCGGTTCTATGAAGGAGAGGAGCCGACACAACTCTCATCAGGAGCTCACTGCATTCTTACAGAATCTCTTTCCGTCCTGGAACGGATTGTGTCATGGAATTTTCCAGTGATTCTTATTACCGGTAAAAACTCCGACTCGCACCGACAGGAATTAGCGCAGGTTGTCTTCAGAAACGGGGTAGCAGCATGGTGGACAATTCCGCCATCTTCTTCTCCTCTCTTCTTTCCGCCATTGCAGGTGGCCGGTGGCAAGGGCCGTGTTCATATGCTTGTAGAGTCCTCACCTCTGCGCAAGATCTTCAGGCAAATGCTTCTTTTTGCAGGATACGATGTAAGGGGCGACTTTCGCTCCACGCGAGAGATGGCAGAGCTCTACAGAGAACTGGCAGAATCCTCCGATTATCCGGGAAGCTCCTTCCGCCCCAATCTTTTTTTTGTGGATATGGACATGGCTGAATGCGAGGTGGACCGCATAGTGGAAGCAATGCGGTATGTATTTATAAAAAAACCTGAATATAAAAAAGACACACGCATTCTATGCATTAAGGATATTACCATTCCTTCGCCAGGATTAACGCAACGCCTGACTCCGCTACGGCCCTGGGTGCAACGAATTTTTCATCCGCATGAGGCAATACTGATAATTCTGGAATCTCTTCTATTGAATGGTATGTCAGAAAAAAACTCAGTTTCCTATTCCAGCGATTCCAGTTCCCATGAGGAAGCCGTTCGTACCAGAGCCGCCCAGTCCCGGATCGAAAGGGGTGAGAATTCAGGCCGTTCTCTGGATGATCTTCTTTTTGGAAATCAACCTCTCATTCAGAGGAAAGAAATCGACCAGATCGTTTCTCTGGCCATGCAGCAGACAGAAAAAGTGGCAGCGATATTGCCATTTCTCTGGATTCAGGATCTCTTAATGAAAGAAGAGATGAATCGGGGAATCACCCTGGCATCGCCTGCCAGTGAACAGAAGGGGGAGAGGGAAGGTACGATCCTATGAGCCAGAGGAAAGCATGGAATGAAGAAGAAATCATCTCCCTCTTTTCCAGAGAAAGCAGGCAGGATGGCTCACTCCCCCCTGCCTTCCAGGACGATTGCGCACTTTTGAATGCAAGCACCCTGCTTACAACCGACTCCATGGTGGAAAATACTCACTTTCGCCTGGCCACCAGCACACCGGAAAGCCTGGCCATGCGCCTGTTTCACTCCAACCTTTCCGATGTGATTTCCAGCGGTGGAGACGCCATCTGGATGCTTCTGAACCTGGGATTGCCGAATCACCTTCCCTATGATTGGCCTGCGCAATTTGCTACCGAACTGCTGAACCAGGCAGAACTCTTCAGAGTTCCTCTTTTGGGCGGCGATACATTTCGAGCCCCCTATCTACATCTCTCTCTCACTATGGGAGGGAAGGTCGCACGTCATCTGACCAGGGCAGGCGCTAAGAGAGGAGACTCGCTCTATGTCACCGGGACTCCGGGGTTGTCACTACTTGGCTTTCTCCAGTTGAACGGAAAAATAGAGTTAGCCGATACAATATTAGAAAAACAGGATCGAGCACAATTCACATCGCCGGAATGGAATCCAGAGTATCCCATATCCATTCGTTCTGCTGCAATAAAACGTCACCAATCTCCCACAGCAAGAGTTCGGTGGGGACAGATACTTCGCGATGATCCTTACGTTTCAGCCATGATGGACCTCTCCGATGGAATCCTTGCCGACCTGCCTCGTATGGCACGCGCTTCCAGACTCCTTGTGCAGGTAAACCTGGAGAAACTACCCATACCCTCTCCTATCTCGTCTTTCCTTACTCCCGAGTTTGCACTGGCCGGTGGAGAGGATTATGAACTGCTTTTCTTTGCAAAAGGAGGCTTTGTGCCCACGTTCCCATGCACGCAGATTGGTGTTGCCATAGATAATCACGCGCCTGGCAAAGTAGAATATCTAGACCATGATGTACCGCTGCAACCTTCCGTGTTTTCCTTTTCGCATTTTCCATCGAATATGATGAAAACAGACCCATATCTATAGCACGCTCAAGCTGAACGGTGATCCGATTTTGAATCGATCCTTCCCACCATACTGGATCAGGCACGGTTTATGGAGGAGGCACATTCATTTTTGATTGCCCTCACACAACGGAGAGCATATAATTGATAGAAATCTCAGAGAGCTGCCGGGCCCCTCCTCAAAAAGAGCCAGGACCAATATACTTACAGGAAGAACTTTGAAAGCAGACGTCCATAAAGAGCTCGCCAACTTTTCAAACTTTTTGAAGAAAAAAGGCTTGAAGATCACTAACCAACGCCTTCTTGTTGCGGAAAGGATCTTCCAGCTGGATACACACTTCACAGTCGATTCTCTGGCTGATGTTTTGAAGGATCGCAGAGGAGAAATTTCCAGAGCAACCATATATCGAATCGTATCCTTGATGCTGGATTCAGGGCAATTAACGGAATATCATTTCAACAATGATGTTCGATACTACGAGCATGTTCCTGCACGCAACCATCATGATCACATTGTCTGCCTTGATTGCGGTCATATAGAGGAATTTGTGAGCCCTGAAATTGAAAAGTTGCAGCTGGAAATTGCCGATAAGACCGGTTTCGATCTGGAAGAGCACTCCATGACTCTCTACGGGCGATGCCAGCATTTCAAAAAAAGTGGCAAATGTGAACACAGGAAAGAGAAAAACAACCCGTAGACTTACGGTTTGATTCCCTTCAAAACATAATTATGGTTCCTCCCCGCACCAGAAAAACGTCTACCACCAACAAAGAAAAAAAAGGGGCGCCAAAAAAAAAGACAGAAGCGCCGAAACGGAGCAAAGCCCTCCCGGAAGAACCAGCCTTTGATCCTGAAAAACGAATTGAAGAACTGGTCCAGCAGATCGAATACCATAGAAAACTTTACTATATTGAAAAACAGCCATCCATTACAGATCGTGAATATGATCGCCTGGAAGCGGAACTCCGAAACCTGGAACAGCAGCATCCGCTCTTTGCCAGACCCGACTCGCCCACCGAAAATGTCGGTTCTGACCTGGAGGCAGGCTTTACAAAATTTCAACACACCATACCTGTACTCTCCCTTTCAAATACCTACTCGACTCAGGAAGCGATGGAGTGGGCCGCAAAAACTCTACGTGAGGAGAATGCGCTGGTCCATGTGCAATGGAAAGTGGATGGAGCCACACTGGTTCTCTACTATGAAAAAGGGCGACTGGTTCGAGCCGTCACACGAGGGAGCGGGCAGACTGGCGATATTGTGACGGCTAACGCATTAACAATCAAAGATATTCCACATGTCCTCAAAGAGAAGAGAGACCTCGTTGTACGAGGTGAAGTCTATATGACCTTTGAGGATTTTCAAGCCTTCAACGAAACATCCGGCTCAATCTACGCAAACCCACGCAATCTTACCGCGGGCAGTATGAAACAGAAAAATCCTGAAGACGTGGCTGGACGCCCTCTTCGGTTTGTGGCATTTGAAGGACATTTTGCAGATTACCAATTTTCCCGGGAGCAGGAGATATTTCACAAACTCAGAGAGCTCGGTCTGCCCGTTTTCCAGGATGCTGCCTGCGTTACACTACAGTCGCTTGAAACAACGATTTCTGAGTTTGGCGAAAAAAGAGAATTCGTGGGATTCCCGGTAGATGGACTTGTACTGAAAATTGATAGCCTTGCCATGCGTGAAGAACTTGGTTTTACCGCCCATTCCCCGCGGTGGGCAACGGCATTAAAATTCGAGCCTGAATATGCGGAAACAATCGTAAAAAAAATTGAAGTCTTTGTAGGGCGCACGGGACGGGTCACCCCCAGGGCCACGCTGGAACCAGTAAAACTGGCCGGGACGACAGTCACATACGCAACGCTGCACAATGCTGATTTCATTGCATCCATGGATGTGCGAGAAGGGTCACGTGTGAAGATCAGCAAGCGAGGTGAGATCATCCCCGCAGTTGAGGAAGTTGTAGAGCGAGGAAAAGGAAATGCATACTCCTTTCCCACGCATTGTCCCTGTTGCAACAGCAGGCTGATGCGGGACCCGGAAGCTGCTGATTTCCTCTGTCCCAACCCGGAATGTGATGAACGTTTGATTAACGCACTGAGCTTCTTCTGTCACCGCAAGCAAATGGATATTGCTGGCCTGGGTGATAAAATCATTAGAACACTTTTCGAAGCGAAGTATATTCACAATATCGAAGACATTTATATTCTCCATACGCATCGTCAGAAGATGCTGGAAATGGAAGGGTTCGGTGAAAAGCGCGTCACTCAGCTCCTGGAATCCATTGAAAAATCCAAAGAGAAAGGTTTCCGTCGCCTGCTCCACTCACTGGGATTAAGGGAAATAGGCCCCAGCGTTGCCTCTATTCTGGTTTCTTCAGGGTATGATTCGTTTCAGAAAATTTTGCAACTGGCGCAGAGTCCCGATGCAGAAGAAAACCTGATACAGATTAACGGGATTGGAGAAAGAACCGCCAGAGCGGTAATCGAGCAATTCAAATCGCCTTCTCTACAAAGACAGATTCAGACACTGATAAAATACGGCCTTCCAGATAGGGAGCAAACCTCTGCATCAGATTTGCCTTCGATCTTTGCGGGAGAGACATGGTGCGTCACCGGTAGCTTCCAACACTTTAAGCCCAGAGAGTTGGCCATGGAAGAAGTCGTTCGGCGAGGTGGTCGAGTAACAGGTTCTGTCAGCAAGCTGACCACGCATTTGCTGGCAGGCGACGGTGCAGGCTCCAAACTGGAGAAAGCCAGAAAGCTGGGTGTAAAAATTATAGAAGAACGGGAATTTTTAACTTTATTAAAGTTGGATTAGCATTTTTTATAGCCCCTTTCATCGTTGAGAGTTTTACTGTCAGACGACGCGGGCAACTCAATGAGAAGAACAGAGTCACAGAACGTATTTCGTTTCTTGCGAGAAATCGATGAAGGAATTCTGCAGCATACACGCTGGATGAAAAAAATACATCATGCATTGATCTGCGATGAGATCCCCATCCCGGCACAGGAGTTGAGGGAAGATGCACATTTGAATTGCGAATTTGGCCAGTGGTTCAGCAATATTAACCATGAAAATGTCCTGAGAGACCCCCTCTTTCAAAAAATTGAAGAGCTTCATCGTCAACTTCACCAAAACACAGCCGTTCTACTTCAGGAAAGAAAGAGTCATTCTGTAATCACGACCGAAGACTATGATAATTTCATTGAAGCCACCATTGAATTCAAAAGCGCTGTCAGAAAGCTTCAGTTCCAGTTAATTCAGGATGTATGCGCAGTTGATCATCTTACAGGTGCCTGGAACCGACAGACTATGTATTACCGTTTGATGGAAGAGCATGAACGCTTCATTCGATCCCGCATGCCCTGTGCCATAGCCATGGTTGATATTGATCATTTTAAAAAAGTAAATGATACTTATGGCCATACAAGCGGCGATGAGGTGTTAAAAAAAGTTAGTTCACTTCTTTCTGAATCGCTACGCCGATATGACGCCATTTTTCGCTACGGGGGAGAAGAGTTTCTGGTCTGCATGCCGGGCACGGAAACAGATAATGCCCACCAGCTTCTGAACCGCATCAGAAAAGATCTGGAAACGACCCCCATTCAGATAGGGGATTCCAGGGAAATTTTTATCACCGCATCTTTTGGCGTTGCATGGATGGAAAAGGACAAAGAGATAGATGAGACAGTGGACCAGGCGGACAGAGCGCTCCTTTGTGCCAAATCCCAGGGCAGAAACCAGGTCTGCTTGTGGGAGGCTCATCCGTGAACCAGGAATTGCCACGCAATCGAGCTGATAAAATCCCCCCCTCCTCTTTCAGGCAAGATTTTCCCCCTGAAGGGCGGGATGGTACCGGTGGTGGGGTAGAACAGGGCTTCTAAA